>JABUUX010000199.1 GCA_021442965.1 Treponema sp. | reverse complement strand
CAGAAAGCAGGTGCAAAGGTTTCAGGACCTATCCCGCTTCCTACAAGAATCAATAAGGTTACAGTTCTTCGTTCACCACATGTTAATAAAAAGTCACGTGAACAGTTTGAAATGAGAACTCATAAACGCCTTATCGATATAATGAATCCATCAGAAGATGTTTTGGATTCACTTAGAAAACTTGAACTTCCTGCCGGTGTTGATGTAAATATCAAACAGTAGGTAACTATTGTAACTGAAGGTACGATCCCCTTGGATCTGGGACGACGGCCTTGAAAATATTAAATAGGAGCTTGAGCTTCTATAAATTAGGAGATATCAGAATGAAAGGTCTGATTGCAAAAAAAGTAGGCATGACACAGCTTTTCGACGAAAGCGGTAATCTTACACCAGTGACCGTGATCCAGGTTGAATCAAATGTTGTTGTTGCCAAAAAAACTAAGGAAAACTGCGGTTATGATGCAGTAGTGCTTGGAATTGATGATATGAAAGCATCAAAAGTAAGCAAAGCATATGCCGGACAGTTCCCGGAGAACATCACTCCAAAACGTCAGCTTAAAGAATTTAGAAATTACGAAGCAGACGTGAATGTTGGTGATTTGGTTGGTCTTGAACTCTTTGAAAATGTTCGTTTTCTTGATGTAACTGCTACATCAAAAGGAAAAGGTTTTCAGGGGGTTATGAAGAGATGGGGCTTCCATGGTGGACGCGCTACTCACGGTTCAAAATTTCACAGAGAACCGGGTGGAACTGGCGAATGTACAACACCAGGACACACTTTCAAAAATACTAAATTACCTGGTCATATGGGTTGCAAACGTGTAACTGTTCAGAATCTTAAAATTGTTAAAGTTGATCCTGAACTTAAAGTAATCATGGTTCGCGGTGCTGTACCGGGAAATAAAGACTGCACACTGATTGTCAAGGCAGCAGTAAAGAAATAGGCGGAGGAATAAGTTATTATGGAAAAGAAAGTTTATTCAACTGCTGGTAAAGAACTG
>JABUUX010000001.1 GCA_021442965.1 Treponema sp. | reverse complement strand
AAAGTACTGGACGTATCAAAATAAACTCCACTTCCGCAAAGAATCTGGTAAGATTTTTCCCACTCGGTGTAACCGCCAAAATGAGCTGCTACCACTTTTAAATTTGGATGCTTTTTATGAACATTCAGCATGCGCAAAGGTCCTGAAAAATCGTAGCGGTAATCGCCTGCGTGAAATAAAACCGGCATATTGTTCTGAGCAAGGCAGTCATAAATAGGATCCATAACTTCGGCATCTGCCTGAAATTTTTGAAAATCAGGATGGATTTTTACACCCTTAAGATTTGCATTTTTAATTCTTTCAATTTCTGATTCAAAGTCTGCAAAACCAGGATGCATGGTTCCAAAACCTATAAAACGGGGTTCATTTTTTGCCGCTTCAATTATAAAATTATTTATAGAAATAACCTGTTCCGGTTTTGTAGCTGTGGAATGAACTATATATTTTTCTACTCCAATTTTACTGCCACTTTCTAATAAACCGGCTATGCTACCGTTTCCTGACATTGGGACTTCATCATAAAATGTCTGTATAGATTTTCTTGCTTTTTCTGCAATCTTTTCCGGATAAATATGTGCGTGAAAATCAATAATCATTTTTAATTTTTCCTTGCGTTAAGTATGATGCCCTTTTCTGTGAAAACTATACTCCCGATTGGATTTTCAGACATCTGCAGTTTACTTTCAGTAAAATGACCCATGGGGACATAAAGTTCTAAGGGGCGCCGAAGGCTTACGTCGAACGCCCCCCCCACTATTCACTATTCAATAATCAATATTCACTATTTAAAGTAACATACTCCTGCGCGGAAGAGGTTCATACAGCTGTTATCTTTTGGATTTGAAACAGGATTATAAGCTACATTTTTGAACAATGCGTCTGAACTTCCGTTAAGACCGGTTCCGACTGAGCGTTCGTTGTGCCCCATTTTTCCAAGTACGTGTCCGTCTGGGCTCAAAAGTCCTTCGATGGCGTATGCAGAACCGTTCGGGTTGTCCGGCTCTGTCATTAC
>JABUUX010000182.1 GCA_021442965.1 Treponema sp. | reverse complement strand
TTGAGTCATAGCGTGTCCGTGAAGCACAAAATCTCCGCGCTTAATTTCCATGTCGCTTGTGCAAAGTACATCATCGTGGTCGCCGTTAATTCCCGCATTCACAATCTGAATAAAACACGGCACTCCTTCACGGTGAAAATTTCCGGTGATTTTTTTAAAGCCTTCAATCTGACTGTCATCCCAAAGCCCAAGTTCAGTTTTGTGAAGACGTGCATTCTGATTGATTGCCGTCGCTTCCACAATTACAAGTCCCGGGTGACCTTTTGCAATCTCGTCGTAATGAGCGATGTGCTTTTCCGTCACGAATCCGTTTTCGTCCGACCAGTGGAACATTACCATCGGCGGTACCGCAATTCTGTTTTTTGTTGTGACGTTTTTGATTTTTACGCTGTCTGTGATTTTCATGAGGATATTATAGCACAATTATTAAAAAATCCGAAAAAACATTGTTAGATAACACCTAGACTAAATAAACTTGTGGTTGCATAATGTTACTATGCTTTTATATCATGGAAGCAATGTTCAAGTTTCAAATCCTCAAATTATAGATTCGGACAGACGTCTCGATTTTGGAAAAGGTTTTTATTTGACGTCAAGTTTTGAACAGGCAAAACGATGGGCAGAACTTACTGTAAAACGTCGTGGTTCTGGCAAAGGATGTGTTTCTGTTTTTGAATTTGATGAAAGCAGATTGTCCGAGCTGAAAATTCTACAGTTTACACAAGCACAGAAAGAATGGCTTGAATATGTCACTTTAAACCGTAAAAATCAGGAAATTCCGAATGATGATTATGATATTGTAATTGGACCAGTTGCAAATGACAAAACTATGCCGGTAATCAGCCTGTATTTTTCCGGAGTATATGATATTGACGAAACTATTAAAAGACTTATGCCCCAAAAACTTCATGACCAGTATACATTCAGGACAGAAGAGGCATTGAAGACTTTGTGTTTTTCGGAGGTAAGATAATGGCGGAATATCTCCCGTATATTCTTCATTTCTATGATAAGGAAGT
>JABUUX010000351.1 GCA_021442965.1 Treponema sp. | reverse complement strand
ACCTTTGATATCGGTACTACCCTGTCTCTGTCAAATTTTCCGCGGACAATCATTTCTCTTTCCTCAAACTTTATGTCTCCGATTTTCAAATTTGAAACTTCACCAATTCTTAGTCCGGAAGAATAAATCAGTTCAAACATTGTTCTGTCACGTAGTCCGAGTTTTGTATCAGTTTCTATACTTTCGAGAAACAAGTTTATTTCATCCTGTGAAAGTGGATTTCTTCTGAAGTCTTTCGTTTTTCTTGTTCTGAGATCCAGCCCATGGCAGGGATTTTCTTCAATCAGACCGCAGATATACAGCTGACGGAATACCATACGAACACTGTTGTACCTGTTGTCTACGGAGGAAGAGCTTATCAGATTTCCGTTTCTCTTTGACTTTGTATTTTCAAGAAACCTGTGATAAGAAACAAGATCCTTTCTGGTTATCTCTTTGAGATTTCCTTTTGATCTTTTTACTGCCCATGAATAAAAATCTTTTATGAACTTTGAAACTTCCTTTCTGTAATGTTCTGAATAATGCGAACCTGTCATATCGTCCATAACAAGCCTCAGTGCCAGACTTCTTGTTTCTTCTGCATTCATATTTCCTTCCTTCTGTAATTTCTGGGATGGAATTCATCAATGCTGTTTCTTAAATCTTCCTTGTAAACATTCGTATAAACCTGTGTCGTTCCAATACTTTCATGTCCCAGAATTACCTGGATATACCGCATATCGCATCCGTTCTGAAGAAGATGTGTCCCAAGAGAATGTCGGAATCCATGGCTTGTAATTACAGGGATTTCAAGTTCACTGCAGACTTCAAAAAGTTCTTCATTAAGAACTGCAGCAAGTCTTGACTTTGATGCTCCGAAAAGTTTTTCAGCCTCAGGCCGCCAGTAATTTCCGAAAACAGCTTTTCTTCCGTTCTTCATATATTCCTCAAGAACATCACATGCATAACCCGTAAGAAATGCCGTCCGGCTTTTTCCACCCTTTCCTTCGGGAACAAAAACCTTTCGGTTTGCAAGGTCTATATTTG
>JABUUX010000284.1 GCA_021442965.1 Treponema sp. | reverse complement strand
TGTACTGCTTGCTTTTGAATTCAATAGTTGCGTACATGAAAATACCTCTAAAAAGTTTTTATAAAACGCATCAAAAAGCAGAGATTCAAGGAAACGGTAATCTTTTATACTGCTTATGACTGGTGAAAGTGCGACGCAACCGGCGTAAAACGGGGATTAAACGCTTGTCCGTCAAAGACACGATACACGTATCGGAAATACTATCAGAAATAAGGGGTTATGTCTAGAACAGTATCAAAGTAAGATGTTATAATATCTCTATGGCAAGACGATATCCTGTTGGTATTCAGACATTCTCAGAAATTATTGAAGACGGCTATGTTTATGTAGATAAGACAGAAATAATCTACAACATGACACAAAAGTATAAATTTGTTTTCTTCGGCAGACCGCGCCGCTTCGGAAAGTCACTTCTTGTGTCTACAATGAAAGAATATTTTTCGGGAAACCGCGAACTTTTCAAAGGTTTAAAAATAGACAGTCTTGAAGCAAAATGGGAAAAATATCCTGTTCTCACGTTCAATATGAGTTCGCTAAAACGTGATACAGTTTCTGAGATTAAGAGCGGGCTGAGCTTCAAACTCGATGAATATGAAAAAAAATATGATATTACCGAAAAGGCATCTGAAATAAATGACCGTTTCACAAATCTAATTAAAATAGCTCACAAAAAGACTGGAAAAAAAGTTGTAATTCTGATTGATGAATATGACGCACCTCTTCTGAACGTTTTGTATGAAGACAACATGGAACAAATCCGCCGTACAATGAGGTCATTCTATTCACCAATCAAAGACTGTGACGAGCATATCCATTTTGCCTTTATGACAGGAATTACAAAATTCAGCCAGCTTTCAATTTTCAGCGAGTTGAATAATCTTGCTAAAATCAGCATGTACGATGAAGTGAGTGCACTTTGCGGTGTGACACAGACAGAACTTGATACAGTACTTAAAGAAGACGTGGAACTTCTGGCAGACAAATTGAAATTAACTTACGAAGAAACGCGTGAAAAACTTAAAGAAAATTATGACGGATA
>JABUUX010000210.1 GCA_021442965.1 Treponema sp. | reverse complement strand
CCCTTAATATTTTCGGCAATTGTTTTTCCGGTAACTGTCATAAGACTTGTGTTAATAAGGTTCTTTTTTGCAAGTTCTGCAAGAACAGCCTGAACACCGCCTGCATCATCCAGTTCACACATAAATGTATGTCCTGCCGGAGCCAAATGACAGAGGTTTGGTGTTCGGTTTGAAATTTCATTTACTTCGTGAAGATCAATTTCAATTCCGGCTTCGTGAGCAATGGCCGGAAGATGAAGCATTGTGTTTGAAGAACACCCCAAAGCCATGTCAGCGGCAAGTCCGTTTCTGAAGTTTTCGGCTGTCATCATCTGGCGGGCAGTAATGCCTTTTTTATACATATCCATTACAGCCATACCTGCGTGTTTTGCAAGCTGAATGCGGCGGCCTGTAACAGCTGGAATAGTTCCGTTTCCAGGAAGACCAAGACCCAGAACTTCTGTAAGGCAGTTCATAGAGTTTGCAGTAAACATTCCGGAACAAGCTCCGCAGCCGGGACAGGCATAATTTTCCATTTCTGTAAGCTGGGCTTCTGTAACTTTTCCTACAGCAAGTCCACCTACTGCTTCAAACATATCTGTAAGTGAAAGATTTTTTCCGCTGTAAGGATTTGAAGCATCATTTCCAGGAAGGTGCCCCGGCATCATAGGACCGCCGGAAACAAAAACTGTCGGCAAATCAAGTCTTGCAGCTGCCATAAGCATACCCGGAACGATTTTATCACAGTTTGGAATCATAACCAAAGCGTCAAACTGGTGTGCCTTTGCAACACATTCAACAGAGTCTGCAATTAATTCGCGGGTAACAAGAGAATATTTCATTCCTTCATGGCCCATTGCAATACCGTCACAAACACCGATAGCAGGAAATTCAATTGGAGTACCGCCTGCCATGCGAACGCCGGCTTTTACCGCTTCTGAAATTCTATCCAGTTCAATGTGTCCCGGAATCAGTTCGTTTTTTGCACAAATAATGCCCACCATTGGCTGGTGCAATTCTTCATCAGTGTAACCTGAAGCGTAATAAAGTGAACGGTGTGGTGCACGGGCTG
>JABUUX010000095.1 GCA_021442965.1 Treponema sp. | reverse complement strand
GTAAGCCTTGCTCGGGTAACCTGCTTTCCGCACTTCGCCGTCTTACGCGGCTCATCCCTACGTTTCACTTCGGGACCGCCTTCGGCGGGTGCTCCAATCAGGCGTATATTCCGCCCCACCCCGGCGGTTGCACTTCGACCCGGTGGTTGCACTTCGCACCGGTGGTTGCACTTCGCACCGGTGGTTGAGCTAGTCGAAACCACCACGGCATCATTTCGTCAGTGACCACACCGGCGGTTGCACTTCGATAAGCTCAGTAACCCTTTATCGAAACCACTGCCCCGTCTTTGCGAGGCACGAAGTGCCGTGGCAATCCATTCCGGTGGTTGAGCTAGTCGAAACCACCGTATTGCAGAACGGCTATCGCCGCCTCTAATATCGGGGCTAGGGAGCAAAATTTACAGCATTGCTGTCATTGCTTTTCGAAGAATTGAATTTATTTTTGTCTGATAACCTTTCCCGGAAGATTTCAACCATTCAAGGATATCTGCATCAAGTCTGAGTGTTACAGATTTCTTTATAGGACGGTACATCGCCTTAAAATCATCATGTGTTAACTCATGAATTTCTGATGTATCAACAGGTGAATTCTGTAAAGCCTTAAGTCTTTCTATATCTTCTTTTGAAAAAGTTTGTTTCTTTGCTTCATTTAATGTCATTGATTTTGTCATAATATTCTTTCCTTTCGTTAGGAGTTGCAGCTCGTGCAGAAATGATTCGCGTAACACCGTTTCTGTCTGTGTATGAAATTGTTACAATCAAAACACCTTCAACAGAGCCGATTCCAATAAACCTGTCTTCTTCAAGAGAATGAGCAGAATCATATTTTTCAAAAAAAATTCGGATCAGCAAAAATCAGCAAAGCTTCTTCAAACGATATTCCATGCTTTTTCTTGTTTATCTGGTTTTTCTCTTCATCCCACTCGAATTTTTCGTACATACTTAATTGTACATACAAATATTATTAAATGCAAGTTTATTTTTTTGGAGCTTTTTCCCGCTAATCGAGGTTTCGCGCTAGCCGCGCTCCATTCTGCAATAGAGTGGTTTCGAC
>JABUUX010000165.1 GCA_021442965.1 Treponema sp. | reverse complement strand
TGAAAGATTCTGGAGAGGTGATTTCTGTTTTTCATAAACAGGAATCTGGTGAAGGATATTTTATTCTTGATTATTTTGATTTTAAGGATTGCAAAATAAAATCTGTAGGAAAAAAAGTTTTAACTTCTATTTATTCAATAAATGGCTGGTATGAGTATGACTATAAAAGATTGGCTTCTGCTGATTTTGAAGGAGTTTTTGACGACAGTGTAATTACTAAGGATGTTATTAAATATAAAATCAATTCAGATAAATCTCTTGAAATTGAATATAATCTATTAAATCAAGGTTCAAGAGGTTACAGTGTAGCGACTAATATGCCAAATTATTCCGGATATGATCCTAATAAAGACTATTTTGTGAAAATCTTAGACAAGGGAACCACGATTTATTTTGCTGGAGATGAAGGAACCAGCTGGTCAACTTCTTATTCTAAAAATCTTTATAAAATAAAGAATTTTGGGCAGCCTGAAAAAATAGCACTTAATGATAAATATGCGTTTACCAGTGGAATTGTGTTTGCAGATAATGGTGACATTTCTGCAGTTGTAACACGGGACAGTGATGGGGCAGACGGTCTTCTTACAGGCAACATGGAAACCGGTGAATTTGATTTTAAGGCTGATGAAGTATTCGGTTCTGTAACTGAAATTGTTCTAAATTTTTAAGTGATGCTAAAGTTCTGAAATTACACCGTGAGTTTAAATGCAGCCCGCGCTGGAAGACCGTAGTTCCGAGCAAAGCGAGGAATGAGCGTGAGCGAAGTCTGGAAGTGCGGTTATACGGAAAACAGGACGGTTGGAATAAATGGGGTATTTTCAAGTAAAAGGTGCTCCAAAATTTAAATAGTAATATTCTGTGAAGATTTTTGTGTTTTGTGTTTTCTGTTTTGTGTTGACCCTGTTGTTGCACTTCGGTAAAATGATATAACTATTTTTTAAAGGATTTAAGGAGCTTTAAAATGGCAAAGATGACTATCAATGCTAAAGTTCGCACAGCATCGGGAAAAGTTGCTGCAAAGAACATGAGAAAAGAAGGTAGAATCCCTGCAGTTGT
>JABUUX010000290.1 GCA_021442965.1 Treponema sp. | reverse complement strand
CAGCCCGCGCTGGAAGACCGTAGTTCCGAGCAAAGCGAGGAATGAGCGTTAGCGAAGTCTGGAAGTGCGGTTATACGGAAAACAGGACGGTGGAATAATCTGGGGCTTCTTCAAGGAAAAGTTGCTCCATAAATGAAAAAAAAACCTGCCACAAAAAAGGACAGGCTAAAATGTTTCATAAAGAAAAGTTATTTGTCGTTGGCTGGAATTAGTCTGAAGACTGCTTTTTTAGAACCCTCAGTAATTGTAAGTCTGTGGTTTTCAGAGGTCCAGGAATTTGAAGAAACAAGAAGTTTGATTAATTCGCTTTCAAAATTCATTTCTTCTGCAGGTCCACTCATCATGGTCATTCCAAGTTTGTCACCAAGAGGAAATATCTTTTCATTATTATCTACTGTAGCAAAGAAATTGTTTACGCCAGAAAATCCCGAAATGGAATACTGGTTAGTTTCACTTAAGTATGCAATATCTACAATAATTTTATTCATATCTGCTACAGATCCGTCAGTAAAGGATTCAAGAGCCCAAACTCCTGTGTAACCTTTAAGAGCAAGGTATTCTACTTTTTTTACCTGCTCGACCTTTGTGCTGTTACATCCGGCAAATGTTATGAGTGCCAGAGCTGTAATGATTGTAAATACTCTTTTCATGTATTACCTCCAAGTAATGATTGAATTATACATCAATTACGGTCTTGAAGGTATAAAATCTGACTTAAAAACAGATTAAATTAATATAATGCAAATATACTCTTATTTTAAATTAAAGGTTGCTGTACCCCATAAGAAATTTGTCAATTTCTCGGGCACATTCACGACCTTCTGCTATAGCCCACACTACAAGGGATTGTCCGCGTCGCATATCACCACAGGCAAAAACTTTTTCTGTGTTTGTGGTGTAATTTCCTTCTTCTGCTTTTACTGTTCCACGATTTGTCATTTCCACTTCAAAGGCATGAGCTGTATATTCTTCTGCACCGAGAAAGCCTGCTGCTATGAGGATAAGGTCAGCTGGAAGTTCTTTTTCTGTTCCACCAATTTCACAAAGTTTTCTTTGACCGT
>JABUUX010000383.1 GCA_021442965.1 Treponema sp. | reverse complement strand
GAAGACTTGTATATCTGCTTCTATGACAAAGAATTTGTGAAAGCGGTTTATTCGAGAGGAAGTGTAAAACAGAATCCGTTCAAGCCGTGGAAGTATGAAGAGGTGAGTGCAAATGGCAAGTTCGTGCCGTATGCTGAATTGCCGGAATTTTGTAAATAGCCCAATAATCACTTAAATAGAGGGACTCCCACAATGAGAGTCCCTGTTCTTTTTATCAATCCATAAACATTACTGATTATAAGGACAATTTCGTGTTTCTGTAATTACATTAATCTGGAATTTTTGCTGAACCCCATTATGACTAATTGTAACAGTCAGAATATCTGTATTTACAGAAGAAACAACTTTTGTCGAATTAGAATTTACCAAAGTGGCAGGCTGATTTCCTGTCTGGGCAGCACTCCAAGGTCCTGCTGCAACATCTCCATTCCAGTGGTAAATTGCACCGTGAGCAGGTCTCCAATACCAAGGAATAGACTGATATTCAGAGATACTCATTCGGGTATTTGCTTTTGCAGGGACTTCTTTTTTCCAATATTGTGATGGTGAAAGGTACCAGTCTGCATTGAAATCCAAAAATCCTACATCATCTACTTTCCAGCAAAAATCAGTTTTCGGGTCCAATTGGTTATCTACTTGTTTGTATGATACTGTAGTTGAACCGCCTCCTTGATTTTGTGTCGTTGTAATAACTTCTTCAACAGCCATCGGAACATACCAGACAGGAATCAGATATTCTTGAGTAATTGTGTCCGTAGAATTTTTGATTACAACCTGATTGCTAATTCCATTTGTCAATTTTGAGTTTTTTGAATCAGTTGTTCGCTTATCAAGGCTCGAAGATGATAATGTCCAGTTTATCTTCTCTGCAACATCGAAGTTCAGTGTAACCTGTTCTCCGTCTCCGATATACAGAATATTGCTGGAACTGTCATATCTAGAAAAACTTCCCACTTTTGAAACCAATGAAGGTTTAATTGTGATATTCGGATAAACAAAACTAAGTTTTACAGATTTTGTACCGATTGTTTCACCGGTATCTTTATTTGTTGCCTTAATTGTTAC
>JABUUX010000157.1 GCA_021442965.1 Treponema sp. | reverse complement strand
TACTTGGAACAGACGGCGAAAAAACTATAAACGTAACACTTGTAAAATATTCAGGTCTTTCAAATGACTATAATGAACGTGTTTACGGAATACAAAAAGAATCCGGCAAACTGACGCGTCAGGTTGCAAATAGATATACATCAAGCAATTATAGCCGTGACACAGATTATTTCAAAGTAAACCGTACAAACAAAATCACTGTGGATACAACACCGCCTTCTGTAAGCTACACTTTGGGTTCTCCTTTTGAAGATCATACTTACTCATCAAGTGCACCTTACAGCGTAACTTCTACAAGCTCAAGGCAGATTTTGGTTTTCAGTAAAGCCTTTGGTGCAACTTCCTCTAATATTACTCAGGATATACCTTTGTCTTCTTTAGGTATAACAGATTCTTCTGCAAGTACTTTTAAGTTTTACAGTAATGACACATGCAGTACTGAAATAGAAAAAGTGACCTTTACTCAAACAAGAACAAAATCAGGCGGAAAGTATACTTATCAGACTCCTACAGCAATTCCGTCTTCTGTATGGACTAAAGATGCGGTAGGAAATAAAACACAAATAACCCTTACAGCAAAATCACTTTCAGAGCTGGATTCTGCAACAGACGGTGTATATTTTGCTTACGGTTCAGTAGATACATCTTTGAATCTGGAAATACAGACTGCTCAGTATGCAGAGGGAGTTACAGATGGGGTAAAGACTCTGTCTACGGGAGGAACCGGATCAGAAATCTTTACAAAAAATGACACAACAACACTTAAACTTATTCCTTCTAACGTACAGTCAATGAATATTGAAGTTTCTACAGGTGGTACAAATCTTGGAAGCGATAAAGTTCAGACTGTAAATAATGCATATGTAAATGTTTCTGTAGAAAGTGGAAAGCAATATAAAGTAAAAGTTATTTCAAAAGCTGTATCCACTGTTTATTCCGAATATAACATTACTGTAACAAAAGATACAGAAGCTCCTGTTCTTAATGCACCGGAATTCACAATAGAAAAAGTGCTTGATGTAAATAATGGAAACGCAGAACTGACAGCGGGTGAGGGGTATTATTTTGACAGCA
>JABUUX010000360.1 GCA_021442965.1 Treponema sp. | reverse complement strand
ATCCTGGTTTTTGAAGATTCTTACATAGTTTTGAATATGAAAGCCTTTTGGGTAAAAATTTATTAATCCCTTAGAAACCAAAGAATTTTCTGAAATTGTATTTATAAAAAGATAATAAAATGGAAAAACACAAATCAAAGTAAATGCTATAAAAAATGTATAATTCAGAATATCAAAAATGATATCACCGACTGTTCTTTTTTGTACCATAATCCACCTACCCTAGAAAATACTTGAACCGCGAACCATTTTTGAAATGCGGTTTGTAATAAACAGCAGAACAACGCTGACTACAGACTTGAACATAGAAACAACTGTTGAGAAAGGAATATTGTTTGTTCCACTTCCCGCTCCCAAAGAAAGCTGGTAAACATAAAGATCCAGAACTTCTATAGCGTCCTTATTGTTTGGATTTTTGAAACAGAAATACTGATCCATTCCATTACTAAGAACATTTGAAATAGAAAGAATAAGAAGAACTACGTAAGTTGGAATAAGCTCCGGCAAAGTGATGTGCCACATTTTCTGAAAACGTCCGGCACCATCAACTGTGGCGGCTTCGTAAAGCTGCTGGTCTATTCCAGAAATAGCTGCAATATACATAATTGCAGACCATCCAAGACCTTTCCACATACCCCACAAAAGCATCTTTATCCAAATAGCACTTCCGTCCATAAGATAATTCGTACCAGAATCTTTGATATGAAGAATTTTTACAAGAAGATTGTTCATAAATCCTTCTGTTCCAAAAATACAGAAAGCAATGGCATAAACCAGAACCCATGAAATAAAGTTAGGAATTGTTGTAAGTGTCTGGATTATTCTTCTGGAAGCATTGTTCTTAATTTCAGAAAGGAATATTGCAAAAACCATAGGACACCAGGATGTTGCAATTCCAAGTCCACTCATAATAAGTGTATTTCTAAGAACACGAAGTACATCTTTTCTGGTCTGTTCTTCTATAAAAAGCTGTTTGAACCATTTTAGCCCTACCCAGTTTTCCATTGTAAGTTCGCCACCGGCTTCGTAATCAAAGAAAGCATAACGCCATCCCCAAAGAGGAAGATAGCTGAAAAT
>JABUUX010000338.1 GCA_021442965.1 Treponema sp. | reverse complement strand
AATTCTCTGTCGTAATACAAATCTGGGGCAATCAGACCGTTCAGCATATTCTGATGCTTGAAGATGAACGCAAAATAAAATGCAAAATAATTGTCACAGATGCTGTAAATTGTGTTCCGGGTTTTTCCCTTCTCGCCACACGGGATTTCTTTTTTCACAAACCCAAGGTCAATCAGTACTGAAAGATATTTTGCAATTTTAGCACCATCCTCATCAACCTTAGTTTTAATCGTATTGAAATCCGAAGCACCGGCATTTATTGCAAGCATAATGTTTTTGTAAAAATACGTTTCCTTCAGTTCCATTCGTAAAAGTGTCTCAACTTCATTGAAAAGATACCCCGTTGTAGAAAGACAATTTTTTACAACGTTTTCTTTAATTGAAAGTGAATCATCAAAAAGCGACAGATACAGAGGAATCCCACCCACCATTGAATAAACTTTCAGCACATCTTCCTTAGAATATTTTGGGAAAAACTCTGCAGCCTCTTTATAGGTAAATGGCAGAAGCTTTATTTCTGCAGTCTTGCGTCCGTAGAGAGGTTTTGCAGAATCATCAATTATTTCTTCAATTACCGAAACTTCAGAACCACACAGAATCAAAAATATATTTTTTTTCTTCAGGATTTTATCAATTGCATTCTGAAGTCCCGAATCATAGGCAGGATTTGAATTATAAAGATACGTGAACTCATCAATAATCAAAACGAGTCTTTCTTTTATTTCGCGGTCTTTGATAAATGCATAAACATCATTCCATGTTTCAAAAGAGTTGAGATAATCTCCCGCCATCAGAACCCTGTTCAATTCCTGACAGAAATTCTGGACGTTTGTTTTTTCACTTGATTTGTCCCCTGTGAAGTAAACTACATTTTTCTGATACCTGTAAGCAAAATGACTAAGAAGGTAAGATTTCCCGACCCGTCGACGACCATGAAGAATGAGCATTTCAAACTTTTTGGAATTATACAAGGATTCCAAAAGCTGCAGTTCTTTTTGCCTTCCGTAAAATATTTGATTATCCATTTAGTTTACCCCTTAGTAATTTACTTATGAGTAAATAGTATTATAGGGGATAAA
>JABUUX010000192.1 GCA_021442965.1 Treponema sp. | reverse complement strand
CCTGTTTCTGTAAGCGTAATTCCTGTAACGTCTGCAAGGCTCTGCGGCCAGCTTCCGAATTCTACTGTTTCACGTCTGTAGCCTTCAACCCAGTTAATTTGAGCATCTATTCCAACTTCTCCAGAAGCAATATTATCCTCACCAACAATAGTAAGGCTAAGGCTCAAATTTTTATAAACATCACCTTTTGAAAGTGTAACAGAGCCGCTTCCGCTACCAACGACAGTCAAATTCGCCTTTATTGCTTCCACTTTTACGGTGTATGTGCTGTAGTAAGGAATGTAAACTGTATAAGTAGTATTCAGAACAGAAACGTTTTCAAACTGACCTACAAGTTTTTCGCCTTCGTAAACTGTAACGTCATAGCGGACAGCGTCATCTGCACCGTATTTTTCTGCACCTGGAGTTTCCCAAGCGGCAGTTACTTTTACGCCGACTGTTTTTTCTTCAGGCTCTATGTCAATCACAACATTTTTATAACCGGTATCACCGGTAACAAAAGTTACTCTAGCAGTACCTTTTGCAATCGTCGTTCCACCTGCATTTTTTGCAGTCACGAGTATATCGTAGTCGCCCAAATCAGTCAGCTTGATTTTTACGGTATCACCGGGACTTGCTGTTTTGGTAGTTACAGTGTAGCCGTTTTGAGACACATTTATCTCATAACTTGCCACTTCGCTAATGTCATAAAATACAGACCGCTCAGTCTTTCCGTCAGGAAGAGTGAACGACAAACCGAAACTGTCATCAACAATTCCAGCATCATTATTGCATCCTGAGAATACAACGCCCAAAACACACAAAAGTGCAAGGGCAAAAAATTTAAAGTTTCTCATAATACCTCCTGAGAATAAAAAAAAGGCATTCCCGCAACGCTTTTTCAAACGGACGGAGAATGCCTTTATATGTGACGATTTTATATGTGTTGTCTTCCCGAACACTTCGACAAGCTCAATGCACCGCTTGTTTCGGGGTCTAATCAGATGCTGAATCGAGTTCAGCATGACATAATATATATCTACTGAGAACTGAGAACTGAGAACTGAGAACTGAGAACTGAGAACTGAGAACTGAGAACT
>JABUUX010000025.1 GCA_021442965.1 Treponema sp. | reverse complement strand
TTTTTTATGCACTGCTCCCAATACATCACGGGTATACAATGCAGGCGGCGTTTATTTGTCCTTTGTCAGTAGGAGCAGAAATCGTATTTGGAAAGAGTATGGCTGTAAGCCGTCTGATGAAGGAATTGAAAGAAGGAAAGATTTCTGTAATGCTCGGAGTTCCTTTGCTTTATAACAAACTGATGGCAGGAATTATGAAAGGCATACAGGCTAAAGGAAAACTTGTATCTGCTCTTATAGGATTTTTGGGAGGTCTTTCTTATACAATAAAAAAACTTTTCCATGTGAATCCCGGAAAAAAACTTTTTAAATCTGTTCTTACAAAAGCAAATATTTATACTTTGCGAGTGGCCATTTGTGGAGGCGGACCATTGTCTCCAGATGTATTTAAAAAGTTTAATGAAATGGGGATTGATTTTATTCAAGGGTACGGACTTACAGAAACGTCTCCAATCATCACCTTGAATCCAATTGAGCATTTTAAAATTGAAAGTGTTGGACGGGATTTTTCTCCATACGAAGAAATGAAGATTATTGATATAGAAAAATATTCAACTCCAGGAGAACGCCCGATTGGTGAGATTGTTGTAAAAGGACCTATGGTTATGCAAGGCTATTACAACATGCCGGAAGAAACCAGGGCAATGTTTACTGAAGACGGATTCTTTAAGACCGGAGACCTTGGCTGGATGGATAGTGAACATTATTTTATGCTTTGCGGACGGGCTAAAAACCTTATTGTAACTAGTGGTGGAAAAAATGTTTATCCTGAAGAAATTGAAGATGCTTTCCAGATGTGTGAAAATATTCAGCAGATTGTAATTCAGGGGTATGAAACCGGAGAGGGGGAAGAAATAGAAGCATTGATTTATCCCTCAGATAAAGCTTTTGAAAATATAGGAAGCAATCGCGGTACAGATGGAACAGACGAACAAATAATGTGTTTGATAAAGAAAGATGTAGATTCTGTGAATAAGCTTCAGCAGCCTTATGCAAGGATTTCTAAAATAACAATCTTAAAAGAACCTATGGCCCAGACTACAACGCTAAAAGTAAAACGTAATTACAAGAAGTAAAAAAAAGGCTGTCCTAAAAA
>JABUUX010000330.1 GCA_021442965.1 Treponema sp. | reverse complement strand
TTTGGAAGTCCCGGCATAGTCATAATATCTCCGGCAAGGATTACAACAAATCCCGCTCCTGCATAAAGCTGAACATCTCTAACCGGGAAAACATAATCTTTTGGAGCACCAACAGCCTTCGGATCATGACTTATTGAACTTTGAGTTTTTGCTACACAAATCGGAAGATTTCCGTATCCTTTTTCTTCAAACTCCTTAAGTTTCTTTAAGCTTGATCCCTGAAATTCCACTGAACTTGCACGGTAAATTTCTTTTGCAAGTTTTTCCACCTTTTCTTTGAAAGTCATTTCAGCTTCATAAAGGAAGTGGAAATCTGATTTCTGGTCACAAGTTTCTACAACAGCTTCTGCAAGTTTTTTTGTACCTTCTCCGCCTTTTTCCCAGCCTTCAGAAAGAACAGCCTTTGCTCCGTAAGCCGCACAAAGAGCCTGAAGTTTTTCTATTTCTGCATCAGTATCAGTTACAAATTTATTCACCGCAACTACAGCCGGAACTCCGAACTTCTTGATATTTTCAATATGGGTTGCAAGATTTTCAAATCCCTTTTCCAAAGCCGGTATATTTTCTGCTCCCAGTTCAGTTTTTGCAACTCCGCCATGCATTTTAAGAGCTCTGATTGTAGCCACAATCACTACAGCATTTGGAGCAATTCCAGCAGAACGGCATTTGATATCCATAAATTTTTCAGCACCCAAGTCAGCTGCAAATCCTGCTTCAGTAACAACATAGTCTCCTGTAGCAAGTGCGCAAAGCGTTGCATTTACCGAGTTACAACCGTGAGCAATATTTGCAAAAGGACCTCCATGTACAAAGGCCGGAGTTTTTTCAAGTGTCTGAACAAGATTCGGGCGGATTGCATCTTTTAAAAGAGCCGCAACTGCACCAGTACATTTCAGCTGACCGAATGTAACATCTTCCTTTGCATAATTCTGTCCGATTACAATTCGTGAAATTCTTTCTTTAAGTTCTGAAATAGATTTTGAAAGACAGATAATTGCCATAATTTCTGAAGCAACAGCAATTGTAAAATGGTCTTCACGAGGAACCCCCTGAAGTCTTCCGCCAAGCCCGATTGTAATATTTCTAAGAGCTCTGTCATTCA
>JABUUX010000390.1 GCA_021442965.1 Treponema sp. | reverse complement strand
TCTGTTTCAGAAGAACTTATTGCATCAGCCGCTTCTAAAGTTGGTGAACTTCCTGAAGCAAAACGTCAGAGATTTAAAAAAGAATTCGGTCTTTCTGATTTTGATGTAGAAACGCTTACAGCATCCCGTGATTTAGTTTTGTGGTTTGAAGATGCCGCTTCAAAAGCTAAATCTCCTAAACGTGTTGCAAACCTTATGCTTTCAGAGCTTCTTGCAGTTTTAAATGAAAAGAACGAAACAATTAACGATGTAAAAATTACACCTTCTCATATGACAGAACTTGCAGATGCTTTGGAAGAACAGAAAATTACATCTAAACAGGGAAAAGAAGTTTTTGCAGAAATGCTTTCTACAAACAAAATGCCTTCGGTAATCATTAAAGAAAAAGGCATGGAATCCGTTTCTGATTCAGGTGCAATTGAAGCGTTTGTTGATCAGGTTATTTCTACAAATCCAAAAGCCGTAGAAGATTTCAAAGGCGGTAAAACAAATGTTGTTGGATGGCTTATGGGGCAGGTTATGAAAGTTTCCGGCGGAAAAGCAAATCCAAAAGAAGCAACAAAACTTTTGAATGAAAAATTAAGTAAGCTGTAAGAAGCTTTTATTTATAAGGGGCTGTCTTCGGGCAGCCTGAATTTTTAAAAACAATTTATAAGGATATTACGATGGAAAAATCATTCCCATTAACAAAAGATCAGGTTTCGAATTTAGTGCAGGATTTTCCGACACCTTTCATTTTATACGATGAAAAAGCAATCCGTGAAAGTCTAAAGAAATTTACAAAAGCATTCAGTATTTTTCCAAAGTTTCGAGAGCATTATGCCGTGAAGGCTTGTCCGAATCCTTATATTTTAAAAATTCTTAGTGATGAAGGATGCGGTGCTGACTGTTCGAGTCTTCCTGAACTTATGCTTTCTGAAATGAGCGGAATTCTTGGAGAGCATGTTATTTTTACTTCAAATGAAACTCCGGCAAATGAATATAAACTTGCTTACGAACAGGGAAATATTATAAATCTTGATGATATTACTCATATCGATTTTTTGAAAAATGCTTTAGGCGGAGAATTTCCAAAAACTATCTGCTTCCGTTATAATCCGGGA
>JABUUX010000024.1 GCA_021442965.1 Treponema sp. | reverse complement strand
GCTTTATCTTCTCCTGCAGGTCTTCCCTGAGTGATAGAATCAGTTTCGGCTTTTACTTTCTGAACTTCTGCAATCCAGTTTGTGCGGAAAGCATTTCCTTCTGCAAAATCTTTTTTGTTTTTAGAAACAAGAGTTGTAAGAATTGGGAATACTGATTCCACATCTGCAACAACTGAAACATCAGAATCCAGAATTTTATCTACTTCTGCAGCATCAATATCGATGTGAACAAGCTTTGCATTCGGACAGAATTTTGAAACAACCCCTGTTGCACGGTCATCAAAGCGTACACCTGCTGCAATTACTAAATCAGAATTGTACATGGCGTAGTTAGCGGAGTAAGCACCGTGCATACCAACCATACCTGTCCAAACGTCAGAAGACTTAGGAACAGCTCCAATCCCCATAAGACTTACAGTTACCGGCATTTTGTAAAGTGAAAGAAATTTTTCCAGTTCTTTTGCTGCTTCCAGAGAATTGCATCCTCCACCACAGAAAAGAACCGGTTTTTTTGCAGTTTTCAGAAGTTCACAGATGGATTCCATTTTTGCTTTATACTCAGATGCCGGAGTATGGAAACGTACATTAGCGTTGTCTTTGATTTTTACATCTTCAACTTCCGGCCATCTGTCAAATTCCACAGTCTGCATTTGAACGTTTCTGGGAACATCTATGAGAACAGGACCAGGTCTTCCGTTTTTTGCAATTTTAAAAGCTTCCGGAATTACGGTAAGAAGTTCTTTTGCATCTTTTACCATTACAGAATGTTTTGTGATAGAAAATGAAAGCCCGAAAGTATCGGCTTCCTGGAAAGCATCTGTACCCAAAAGGGTGGTGTTTACCTGACCTGTAATAGCAATAATAGGAACCGAGTCACAGCGGGCATCGGCAATGGCTGTTAAAAGATTCATAGCCCCGGGACCGCTGGTAGCCATGCAGACAGCGACGGAGCCTGTAGAACGTGCCATACCCTGAGCGATAAACCCTGCTGCCTGTTCGTGGCGCACAAGAATATGCTTAATAGAGCTTCTGTTCAATTCATCATAAAGTGGCAGAATTGAGCCACCCGGAATTCCGGCTACGGTTTTAACACCGTGCATTTCTAAAAGAGT
>JABUUX010000322.1 GCA_021442965.1 Treponema sp. | reverse complement strand
AGAAACACTTTATACCTCATGGAAATATTTTTCTATTTCACCCTCTAAAATATTTTTCTGTATAAACTCTTTTCTTAGAACTTTGGCTTCAATTACAGTTATAAGTGCTTTTTATTTTACTACACCGGAATACGACCTTATAGACGGGCTTAAAATATTCCTAAAACCATTGGAATTAATAAAAATCCCAGTAAGATATTTTATTCTGGTTATAGAAATTATGTTCCGTTTTATTCCACTTCTTGTTGATGAAGCAGGCTCCATCATAAAAACACAAAGCATCAGAGGCGGCTTAAAGGAAACAAAAGGAAAACTTGCCAGAATTAAGGCAATGCTTCCCTTGTTTGTACCTCTTATGGCTCAAACAATAAAACGTGCAGAAGCTTTAGCAGATGCACTGCAAATGCGAGAGTTTAAATAAATGATACTTATTCCGGAGATTATATGAAAAATTACAAACTAATTCTTTTAATTATTACTCTTACTGCACTTTTAGTTGATATAGGAAGTTTAAAATTCCGGTCAAAAAAAATACTGGCTCAGGCCGGAGCATTAAAAATGGAATTAAAAAGCAAAGTCAAAATCCTCTTTATAGTAATTTATCTTTTCTGCTTTGCACTTCCTGTAGTTATGTTTTTTAAGGATTTCAACATTCTTTACAGTATAACTTTCTGTCTTGTTGCTGTTCTTGGATGTGAAGTTACCACAAAAGACTGTGCCATGCTTGGAAAAAATGGCATTTATGAAAACTGCATTATTCAGGGTGAAATAATAATCTTTTATGACGATATTGTATCCTTCCCTATTCTGGAACTACCCGAAGAAGAACAGACATCTTACGACCATTCTATTCTTGTTGTTGCAAGCCGACTAAAAGGAAATGTAAACGTTATTTTTCAAAGTGAAGAAGAATGTTCAGCCGCAACAAAACTTATAAGAGAATTAAGCGGAAAATAAAAAGCCGGCCAGAAAACTCTGAACCGGCATATATGTAATCAGGATGGAGCTTTGCTTCAACACCCTGTAAAAAAAAAGACTTCCAAATAAGGAAGTCTTTTAAGGAGTGGATTGGAGTTGAACCAACCAATGACGGTTTTGCAGACCGATCCCTTA
>JABUUX010000214.1 GCA_021442965.1 Treponema sp. | reverse complement strand
TCGATTGCCGCACTGAACGCATATCAGAATAACGGCATTTCGTGTGTCATAAAACATTTCCCCGGGAATACAAATACAGACCCTCACACAGGACTTCCCGAAATTAAAATGACTTCGGATGAAATGAAAGAAACTCTCAAACCGTTTAAATCTGTCGTTTCCCATAATCCCGAAGGTGTTCTGATGAGCCATGCCCGAACTGAAATTACAGATGGCGCTTTCGGTGATTCTTCTTTTTCAAGCGAGCCTTCGTGTTTTTCGTCTTACTGGGTAACAGATGTTCTCCGCGGTGAATACGGTTTTAGCGGGATAATTTTTTCTGATGATATTTTTATGGGAGCACTTGCCGATAACGGATACCCGCCTGATGTGGCAGCTGTAAAAGCAATCGAAGCCGGGGTAGACTGCATAATGATTTCTGAAAAACGTTTTCTAAAGCCAGCCCTCACTCTAATTGAAAAAGCCAAAACAGATGAAAATTTTGCCAAAAGGATTGATGAATCTTGCAGAAGAATTTTGAAATATAAAATTGAGAATGGACAGTTGACAATTGATAATTGTTCATTGATTGGTTGCAGGTAGAATAGTGAGAATTCTGGAAAGATTACTTTTGAAATGTTTTTGTTCAGTGATTTAATATAGGAATAGGGGATGTCAAAAAAAGAAAAACTTATCGGAAAAGATGCCTTTGAAAAATATTACTCTGAAATTTACGGAAAGCGATGGGAAGCGCTCAAAGCATCTTTTTTACTTGAAAGTGATTACGTCGAATTTAAAATGGAAGGGGCGGCCGAATCTTATTTTCTTGATTCTGCGTCTGTATTGGCTGCATCGTGTCTTCCGCTCGAAAATGCAACAGATATTCTTGATTTGTGTGCGGCTCCGGGCGGAAAAACTCTTGTTCTTGCAAGCCGCATGAACAGCAACGCACATCTTTCAAGTAACGAGCGCTCACCCGAACGAAAGCACCGGCTTTCCACAGTCGTTCAAAACTGCCTTCCGCCAGAAATTTCTGAGCGCGTAAAAACTTCATGCTCAGACGGTGCCACCTGGTGTACGAGGCAGACAGAATGTTTTGATGCAATTTTACTTGATGCTCCGTGTTCGTCTGAACGCCACGTTTTTAA
>JABUUX010000371.1 GCA_021442965.1 Treponema sp. | reverse complement strand
ACATTTTTATCATTGCTTTCGTAGGATACTTCAAATGCGTATCCTTTTTTCTTTGTAACGTCTCCGCTTGGGAAAGTTGTACCCGTTGAATCATCACCAAGCTGCACGCGCACAGTAATTTCGGGAGCACGGGCATAAGCCACTTCCGCCTGAAGAAGCTCCCGCATATTATCACTTGTCAAAAAATTTTTACATGAAAAAAACGGAAGTGAAATTAAACAGAATAAAAGGACAAGCCCTGCCGAACGCCCCCCCCTATTAAGATGTATAGTGATATATTTTTTCATAAAAACCCTCACAAAAACACTTCTATAACAAATATAACTCTATATTGAATAAATTTGTTTGTCAAACTTGTTATCAGGTACCTTTGAAAAGGATGCAGTTAAATTTTACCAGGCTTCATCATTCCAGTCTTCGAACTCAATATCTCCGGCATCGGCAGCACCAACAGTAAAACGCCGTTTTGGAACTTTAGTTTTATAAGGATTACCATCAACAATACCTACTCCGTAAACAGTCCATTCATAAGCACCATCCGGATAATTCCAGTTCTTAAATTTGTATATAGTTTTCTTTACATTATCATCTTTGAAAATAACTTCTCCAGTTTCAGCATTTGATATTGTAAGTACATAGTGGTCTACGGATTTTGAATCTGAAACCTTCCACTTAAACTGAATAGAGCCTTCCCTGTAGTCAAAGTCTTTAGAAGGAGAAACAATAGATATTTTATTTTCTTTAATAGCTTTGATAGCAGACTGACGCGCGGCTTTTTCTTTTTTCTCTGCAGTTTCCTTTGCAATACGTGCTTTTTCTGCTTCTTCTGCTTTTTTCTTTTCTTCTGCCACTCGTGCTTTTTCTGCTTCTTCTGCCTTCTTTTTTTCTTCTGCTACTCGTGCTTTTTCTGCTTCTTCAGCTTTCTTTTTTTCTTCTGCTACTCGTGCTTTTTCTGCTTCTTCAGCTTTCTTCTTTTCTTCTGCAACGCGTGCCTTTTCGGCTTCTTCAGCCTTCTTTTTTTCTTCTGCCACTCGTGCCTTTTCTGCTTCTTCAGCCTTCTTCTTTTCTTCTGCCACTCGTGCCTTTTCAGCTTCTTCTGCTTTCTTTTTTTCTTCTGCCACTCGTGCCTTTTCTGCTTCTTCTGCCTT
>JABUUX010000437.1 GCA_021442965.1 Treponema sp. | reverse complement strand
CACTTTTTGGAAATGAGTGGCGGAGAAATAAATCAGACTGAACTTATCGTAGCACTAATCAACCGCAAGGCTTCCATTTTAGAAGGACTCCAATTTGTTCAAAATACAATCAAAGGCTCAATCACTATCCTGGTTTTAACTAAAGAAGGAATATATGCATCACGAGACAGACTTGGGCGTACTCCACTTCAGATTGGATATAAAGAAGGGGCATACTGTGTTTCATTTGAAAACTTTGCTTATGTAAATCTGGGTTACAAAGACTATCACGAACTTGGTCCTAATGAAATCTGTCTTATTACCTCTGATAAAGTTGAAACCCTTCAAAAGCCAGGAAAAGAGATGAAAATCTGTACTTTCCTTTGGATTTATTATGGATATCCTACTGCCAGCTATGAAGGTGTAAACGTAGAAGAAATGCGCTACAATTGCGGTAAATATCTTGCCCGCCGTGACCTAAAGGAATCAAACATAAACATTGATTCTGTAGCAGGAGTTCCGGATTCAGGAACAGCCCATGCGGTAGGTTACGCAAATGAATCAGGAATCCCTTTCCAACGTCCGTTCATAAAATATACACCTACCTGGCCACGCTCATTCATGCCGGTAAACCAGGCACAAAGAAATCTTGTTGCTCATATGAAATTAATTCCTGTTCCTTCATTGGTAAAAAATAAATCCCTTCTGCTAATTGATGATTCAATAGTACGAGGGACGCAACTTAGGGAAACTACAGATTTTCTTTACAACTCGGGCGCAAAAGAAGTACATATCAGACCTGCATGTCCACCACTTGTATACGGCTGCAAATATCTGAATTTCAGCCGGTCAAATTCAGAAATGGATTTAATTACACGCCGAGTTATACGTGATAAAGAGGGAGAAAACGTTTCAGCCGACACTCTAAAAAAATACTGCGACCCGGATAATCCAAAATACAAAGAAATGCTGGAAGAAATCCGTAAACAACTTCACTTCACTTCCCTCCGTTACCACCGACTTGATGACATGATTTCCAGCGTCGGCATAGAACCTTGCAAACTCTGCACATACTGCTGGAATGGTGAGGAATAAAAACGCGGGTTAGGGAGCGTTTTTATTCCGTCTAAATATAACCGAAATAGAGCGCAAGCGATATTTCGGACACAAAATTCCA
>JABUUX010000161.1 GCA_021442965.1 Treponema sp. | reverse complement strand
TACACACGGGAACTTCCGCCTGAACAAAATAGTAAAAAAATTGCTAAAAATTAAGACTTTGCAGCTTTATTCTGTAAGACTTGCAGTTCCTATAAACGGAAAAAATCTTGTGTTCCAGGTAGAAGACGGATTTTTAGTGCCGGAAGAATTCAAAAAGAACTGATGAAAGACTTATAATCTGCGTTATGTGGCATAAAGAATAAAACTAGGATAAAATCAATCTTATGACAGACAAAATAATAACAGTCGGTGTTACAGGTGCCGATGGTGCTATGGGCGGTGAAGTAGTAGCCCATCTTCTTTCTTCTGAAAATCATTATAACTTAAGACTTTTTGTATATAATCGGGTAAAAAAATACCGAAGTTTTTTTAAAAGCCTTTTAAAAAAAGGAAAAGACCGTATAACAATTGTTCGCGGAGACCTTGCAAATTACAGTGAAGTGGAACAGTTTGTTGAAGGCTGTGATTATGTAATCCACTGCGGGGCGGTAATTCCTCCAAAATCAGACCATAATCCCGAAAATACTAAAAATACAAACCTTTTAGGAACCGAAAATATAGTTCGGGCAATTCATGAATCCGGCCGTGAAAATGAAATAAAACTGGTACATATTTCTACAGTGGCTGTTTACGGAAACAGAAATTACAAGCATCTTTGGGCAAGGATGGGGGATCCTGTAATGTCCAGTCCTTATGATTATTATTCGGCTTATAAGATTAAAGGAGAACGGGCTGTTTTGGAAAGCGATATTCCGAATTGGGTAGTTTTACGCCAGACAGCCGTGTATCACAAATATTTTTTAGCGAACAATATGAATGACGGTCTTATGTTCCATACCTGCTGGAATTCACCTTTGGAATGGATTACAGACAGAGATTCGGGGCTTTGTATAAAAAATCTGGTAGATTTTGACCTGGAAGGAAAACTAAAAGGATTCTGGCAGAAAGATTACAACATTGGTGGCGGAGACGGCTGCCGCGAAACAGGATACGATACCTTTAATTACGGCTTTGGGCTTTTTGGCGCTAATGCAGAAAAGTTTTTTGAGCCTTATTGGAATATCCCCAGAAACTTTCACGGGGTTTGGTATACAGACAGCCATGTCCTTGACAACTGGCTTCATTACCGTACAGAAACTTCAAAAGATTACTGGCG
>JABUUX010000292.1 GCA_021442965.1 Treponema sp. | reverse complement strand
CTGTAACTAAAATAAAATTTCGGCGTAAGAGAGCTATAATCCTTTAATGAGGTGTAAGGTTTATAATCAAATTGTCCTAGGTCATAACGATATCTTTTTGGCAGTTCATCTTTGTATTGATATAAACAATAATAACCATAATCGCTCATTCCCATTTGATTATATGAGTTTTTCATAGACTCATAATTACTCACTGAGAATTCGAAGTAATTTTCCGGATTCCCACTATTATCTTGATAATCTTTTGTTTTTTTCGGATTAACTAATCTTTCACTTTTCGGGATAATTCTGAAAATTTCAGTTTCGTTTCCTGCAGCATCGACCGCACTGTACAAAATATATGTGTTTTTATTTTTATCTCGCGTAATTTTGTAACTGTTGCCTTCTGCAATATATTCTGCTTGCGTCATCGAATACTTATCATTGGCATAGCCATAATAAACTTCAAACGACTCAAGTTCCGCCTTGTGCTCCCCAAAATATTTTTCTTCAAGTGTATTAAACTGCAAGATGAGAACATCTACATTTTCCGAAGATTCACGAATAAAAGACGGATCATCATAGTATAAATTTCTGGTAGTATTTTGAATTGATTTATAACTAATAGCCTTCTGGACCGGTTTTATAATAGAAACATCAACCATCGTGTCTTTTATCACGTCATATTTTACAGCGTCACTTTTATTTCCGGCAAAGTCTGTAAGGCTAAGTTCCAGATTCACAAGTCCGTCGTACACTTCCTGAAAATCTATTTCCACAACAGCTGAATACACACCTTCAGTATTTTGAAATGACATGGCACCGAAAGTTTTTTCATGAAGTTCTGAAGTTGTGTCATTTCCATCTGTGTTTTTCAAAAGTTTTTCTTTTACGTTTACTGCAAAAATTCCGCCCGCATCTTTTCCGCTTGCCTTTGCATAAACTTTGTTCACGTGGTTTTGTTCATAATCGCTTTCTTCCCAAGTTGTATCTGAATAAGGCTTTGAAGTCAGAGGCTTTGTACAGTTTTCATCTTTGAATAATTCAATTGAAATTAACTGCGGCGGGACTTCATCTTTTTTTGAATTAATCTGATAAGTAAAAGTTTTGTCTTCCACTGTCCAAGGGTCATTTTCACGGGATTCAGTCAAAGAAGAAATGTGCACGGAAACAGAAAG
>JABUUX010000012.1 GCA_021442965.1 Treponema sp. | reverse complement strand
ACCGGTTACCTTGCCCGCTACGCAAAACTTGTTTCAAGTGCAGACAAAGGTGCAATTCTGGAATAGCAGAGAGCACAAAATCTAGTAATTGAATCCTACGTTTATTGAGCCCCACGGTAATTGAGCTTGTTCTTGCGGTGATTGAGCTAGTCGAAATTACTGTGGGGTTTATTTTTTCTGAAACCATCGGGAGACTTTTATTTTGGGGCTTCCCAGCGAATTGGACGCTTTGCTTCCAATTCGCCGGTCGTCACTTCCAGGTTCCCCTACGGTCAGTCCTCACTTTGTTCGGACCGCACTTTGTGCGCCTTCCAGCGACTAAGCCAAAAAAGTTGCGAAATCTATATATAATAAATGTTGTGTTAGAAGATAATAAATATGGTATAATAAAAATATAGGGGGTTTTGTATGAGTGAAGATGTTTTTGCTGTGTATAATTCTTTGAGTGTTGCTTATAAAAAGGAAGTATTTGATTATATGGTTTATTTGTCTCAGAAATCAGAAAAAGAAAGAAGTGTAAAAAATCAAAGAAAACCCGGAACTCTAAAAGGAAAGTTTTATATGTCAGATGATTTTGCGGAGTATATGAAATGATTTTGCTTGATACGCATACTTTACTATGGTATTTACATAATTATGAACGGCTTTCGAAATCTGCACTTGATTGTATTCTGTCAGAAAATGATGTAGAGGTTAGTATTGTCTGTTTTGAGAAATCTCCCATTTATTCATCGTGACCCTTTTGACCGTTTGCTGATTTGCCATGCAAATTATGAAAATGGAATTCTTATAACTGCAGATCAAATTATTCCTTCTTACGAGGTCAAAACATTTTGGTAGATGGCGGGCAATTCATAGTCTGCACTTTGTTCAGTTTGCAAACTATTATCAACGGGCTGTCCGCAGGACAGCCCGTTTTCTTCTCTGTTCCGCTTCCGCTGGTGTACCTTCTGCATTGTTCCGCTTCCGTACGGGGGTTCTAAAAATTTACAAATACTTAAGTTTTTTACTGATGTTTAATTTTGTCTGTTGTCTTAATCTTTATTCTCCATTAAAATTAAATAGAAATATTCCCTTTTATAATTAATTTTTAGGAGCAAATATATGGCACAGATGAACGGTTCACAGATTGTCATCGAATGTCTGGTAGAGCAGGG
>JABUUX010000334.1 GCA_021442965.1 Treponema sp. | reverse complement strand
TTTACAGGATACACAGCTCAGAATGCAAATGCTTATGATAAAGATTACATTAACGGTGTAATTTCTATCGGTCTTGCCGACTTCCTTGAAAGCGGAAATGACATTAAGGACGGAAAGAACAAGTTTGAATTCACTATTGAAGATTCTACAGAAACGGGCTCTCAGTCATGTTCATTCGGCTTCTGGGCAAATGTTGTAATCCGCGATACAGAAAATCCAAGCGGAAAAATCAAACCGTTCTTCTGGCAGGATAAGACACACAACTCGCTTTACGGTAACAGTTCAAATAACGGACACATTGAACTTGAAGCAGACTGGGTAAATGCAGCAGGTTATTCTTCTACAGCCACAAGCGGAGTAGAAGATAAAGATCCAAAAGTTTCAGGAAAGATTGTGCTTACAGGTACTGCCGAAGACAATTCCCTTCTTGAAGGACTTTGGTTCTATATCAATGGATTTACATTTACAGGAAGCCCTGAAACAAAAACTGTGGACGGTTTAGCTTATTCAAAACTTGCTTCATTCAGTACATCGACCGGTACATGGACTTGTGCAAAAGGCCAGACAGCCTTTGACGATGGAAGTTCTAACTTCTATATCACAGTAGAAAATGACACCATTGATGAAGAAACAGGAAAACATTCTGCAGACTGGACACTTGTAATTGATACTTCAAAACTTGGAACAGTTGCCGCAGCCGACGTAGTATGCCGCATTGCTGTAACAGACCGCGGAACTCTTGCACTTTCTTCTGGTGTTCCAAGTTATACACCGAACACAGGTTCAAGCACAGCTACAGTAAATACAACAAGTGACGCAAATACAGCGTATTACAGAATGGACGTTGTTCCGTATGTGACCAAGGTTACTACGGGAATTTCTAAAATGGCAGGTAATGAATTTGCCCGTTCCGCACTTGGAAAATATTCTGTATATGCCGGTGAAAATGTAACAGTAGAAGGATTCAACCTGAACGGAGCCGCTCGGTCTGCAACAATTAATGGCACTTCTATAACTCCAACATTAGATGGAAACTCATTAAAGATTTCTGTGGGAACTGCAGCAACTTCAGGAAAACTTGAGCTGAGCGTAGGTTCTTCAGATACAACATTAATTCCGGCATTGAATAATAAGAATGCAAATCCTACATTTGATAC
>JABUUX010000368.1 GCA_021442965.1 Treponema sp. | reverse complement strand
CTAAAAGGCTTGGAAGACCTTTGAACAAAGATGAAATGTTGTTGTTCGAAGTGTAAAAAAAATTTCCTGGTTCCGACATTTCGGAAAATAGGTTGCGTCTAAATTTGACAAAGCAATTTTTGTTTGGTATTTTAACTTATGAGGAAGTATACTCTTGAAGCAAAATTTGGTTTTGTTCTCACAAAAGTCCTTGACAATAAAAATGGCATCGGTATAATTTCTCGCAACTCGCAACTCGCAACTCGCAACTCGCAACTCGCAACTCGCAATAATCATGTAAATTCAAAATTTAGTTTAAACTTTTTAAAGGCATTCTGCGGTATGAACGTGGGATGCCTTTTTGTGTTTTAACTCCATGGAGGGAATGTATGGAATTATTTAATCCAAATATACTGAAAAACTTTTATCCCCTAGATTCGCAGAAGAAATACTATAATGAAGCAGGCTCTAAAACTTTGTATAAAAAAGCTTCGAAATGGGACTCAGAAGGACGTCTGACAGAGAAAATGTGTGAATTGTATGAAGCAGATGATAAAACTGATTTTAATACGATACTTCCGTATTTAAATGAAACTGAATATAACGAATATTTCAAGAAACAGATTGAAAGATTGGAGAGGAAAATACATTCTGTACGAAATTTTCGAATATAACGGCAATTGATTTTTGAAAAATAAACTGTATTAATGTGAGGTTAAAATGAAAAAAATTGAAGTTATCCTATTGGCAGTTATTTTATTATTTGCTGGGGCTTGTAAGATTGAAACAGAGCATCTTCATTCTTTTTCTTCAAGCTGGATTTATGATTCTGCTCACCACTGGCATGAAGCAACGTGTCCTTGTGATTTTTCACCTTCAGAAAGCAAAGGTTATGGTGAGCACAAATTTGGAGAATGGTCATCGCCAGACGGGTATGGAAATAAAACAAGAAACTGCTTTTGTGGTTATATAGACAGAAGCGGGCATGATCATATTTTCAGTTCAGAATGGACTTACGATGATACGTATCATTGGAAAAAGGCTGTTTGTATTCACTCGGAGGAAATCGGGAAAAAGGCAGAACATGATTATGGTGAATGGATTATCACAAAACCTTCAACAGAAACAACTTTGGGAAGTCGGGAAAGGACGTGTAATGTTTGTAAATATATGGAAGTGGGTG
>JABUUX010000167.1 GCA_021442965.1 Treponema sp. | reverse complement strand
AAGCACAATCTGAGGGCGGTCAGTATTCTGGCTTACAAACAGTTTAACCGAAGCTGTTCCATAATTCTTAGACTTGTCTTCGGCTGTTACTTCAAACAGGTAATCCGTTTCATCTGTAAGTTTTTCTGTATCTACTTTGTATGACCATGAAGCAAATGTACTTCCGCTTACAGCTGTAATAAGTCCTGTTGCTGTTTGTTCAGCACCCTTGTTTTTTTCTTGTGTTGAATCAAATTTGTACACTTTCAATTCCGGTACTTTTGTAGAAGCATTTGCATCACTTGCAGTTCCTGAAATTGTGATTGTTTTGTTTACCTGAATTCCATCTTTTTCTGAGTCTGCATCTTTTACTGCACTTATTGTTACAACCGGGTCTGTTCTGTCTATTTCTATTGTTCCAAGTTCTACATCTGCACATTTGTTTCCCGCTTCATCTATTACTCTTGCCCAGATGTGCTGTGTTCCTTCCTTGTATTTATATTCAGTTCCAACCTTTTCGTTGAAGTTCAGTTCCTTTGTTGCGTTATACGACGTTCCGCTTACTGTAATGTCAGAACAAAGTTTTTCACTGTCACTAAAGTTTATCTTTGATCCAAGCATTACAGTTTTAACACCCGAAGTTGCATCTTTTGCTGTAAGTTTTACTGTTACTTTTCCAATTCCGTCAGTGGCGTCAATCGTTATGTAATCTATATCTGTATTGTCAGCTTTTTTTGTCTTTGAAACAGACGGGGCTGCTGTATCTACCTTAATTCCGGTAATTTCAAGGTCGTTTGTGTTTCCCGCTTCATCAACAAATGTGTATTTTACAGATGATGTTCCTTCACTGAATGACCTTGTGTTGCTGAATGTTCCTTTCTTCGGTTCAGTGTTGCTTACAGTCATCTGGAACTTTCCTTCATCTGTTCCCTGTACGTAATTTACTTCGCTCTTAAGATTCAGGTCTGTTACCGCTCCCTCCGGAACTGTAATTATCAAAGAAGGTGAATTGAACCATGTACTTGCAAGGCTTCCAACTTTTACCGCTGTTTTGTCTTTTATGCCTACTGTTACATTTGCATTGTTTACAGAAGGCGCTGTTGTATCTACTGTGTATGCTATGTCTGTTTCTGTTGTTCTTCCGTATGTATCTGTAAGGCGGTATGTAACTTGTTTTGCTCCGTCT
>JABUUX010000169.1 GCA_021442965.1 Treponema sp. | reverse complement strand
TTTACCAAAAAAAATCATTCTTTGAAATAAAAAAAGAAATTCAAAGTGAAATATCAAAACCATATTATCAGAAAGCAATTAAAAATGCAGATTTTTCTTTCGCTTCAAAAGGATGGTTTGCCTTGTTTGCACTTAAGTACAAGTTGTTTATTATAATAAAAATTTTCAGTATAATAAAATAACAGGATAATTAATGAATACTATTACAGTCTGCTCATATTATGGAACAGGTTCCAGTGCCATTACTGATTTAATAAGTGAATTCGACAATGTAAAGTCTCTTACGAATTTTGAATTCCGTTTTGCCCACGATCCGGATGGTCTTTCGGAACTTGAATATAATTTGGTTGAAAATTTTAACCGTCATAATTCAGGACACGCCTTAAAACGATATAAAAAATTTGTTGATTATTATTCTTCTCATTTATTTACAAAAAGGTATGAAGCATTTTTTAAAGGGAAATGGAAAGAGCTTTCTTACAAATATATCAATGAATTGACTGATTTTTCATTTCCAGGGATTTGGGATTTCGATTTTTATGACAAAGGTGAATGGTGGTCTTTCTGGCACAAACTTCCTTTCAGAATTATTCATAAACTCCACATAGGGGATGTTGATTCAGAAGCGGGATTGTGTTCAAAAGAAACAACATATTGCAGCCATCCGACAGAAGAAAAATTCTTAGAATGTACAAAAAAATATACAGATGCACTTCTTGATTATTCAAATCCCGAAAAGAAAGAAATTCTTATGATGGATCAGATTCTTCCAAGTTCAAACATTGAACGTCACATGAGGTATTTTTCTGATGTTAAAGCATTCGTGGTTGACCGTGACCCGCGTGATTTGTATCTTCTTGCAAAATACAGATGGAATTCTAAGATTGTTCCACTTGATATTGATTTGTTTTGTAAATGGTTTTTGTATGCCCGGTCCACAAGAAAAGAAGAAAACTGGAATCCTGAAAAAATCTGTTTTATTCAGTTTGAAGATTTGATTTACAAATACGATGAAACTGTTTCAAAAATCATGGATTTTGCAGGATTGAAAAATGAAAATCATGTTAATCCGAAAAAGTATTTTAATCCCGACGTTTCTATAAAGAATACAAGACTTTGGGAACAGAATCCTGAATGGAAAAACGAAGCAGATTACATTGCTAAA
>JABUUX010000034.1 GCA_021442965.1 Treponema sp. | reverse complement strand
GCGATTTCCGCCTGCGTGAGTTTCATTTCTTTTCGCCGTTTTTTTACAGCATCCCGAACCGAAAGAGCAATTTCTTCGGGGGTCTTTAATACAGACAGTTCAATCATTATGACTAATATTTTATCCGTTTTTTGTTATTTTGTCAAAAATAGATAATATATTATACACTTGACTCAACGTATCAATTATTCTCTTGTCTGTTATGAATGATTGCGACTACACCTAATAAATCAAAAAAACTCCCCACACAATTACAAAGAGAAATAAGCCAAAAGAAAAAATGAAATGCATAAGTTCATGAAGCGGAATTGTCGCAACAACAGGCAGTGTGCAATAAATAATGTTTATATTATTTGACATATTAGATTTAAGTGTTTTATAATATAAACAAATGGGTAAAAAACAGACTGTTTTAATGCCGCAGATTCTAACTATTCTCGAAAAAACGGGGAGTCAGATTCAAATGGCACGTCTTAGAAGAAAACTTTCAGCAACAGAAGTATCCCAGAGAGCAGGAATCAGTCGTGCTACTTTATGGCAGATAGAAAATGGTTCTCCGTCCGTTGCCATTGGAAGTTATGCATCTGTTTTAATGGCTTTAAGACTTGAAAACGATTTACTCTTAATTGCAAAAGATGATTTACTTGGACGCACTTACCAGGACTTAAACCTTCCACTTCGCAAAAAACAAAGAAAAGAAAAAACAAAAATTTCTACAAATGCAGCTGATGATATTATTGAGTTTATTGATAACTATGAGCCTTCAAAATGAGTGATAAAAAAATAATTGTAGAAGCATCCTGGCTGGAAAAACCTATAAACATCGGAACTCTTTATTCAAACACAAGTCGCGGTAATCAAGTCTATTCATTTGAATTTTCCAAAGAATGGCTTTCAAATTATTCTCATATAATTTTAGATCCTGATTTATCCCCTGTTTCAGGACGACAGTTTATTACGAGCAGTAAACCTATTTTCGGACTGTTTGCGGATTCTGCTCCTGACCGCTGGGGCAGGAAACTTATGCACAGAAGAGAAGTGATTTTTGCTCGAGAAGAAAACAGAAAAGAAAATACACTTTACGAAATTGATTATCTTCTTGGCGTTCACGATGAATCAAGAATCGGAGGAATAAGATTTAAAGATGAAAATACAGGTCGTTACTTTTC
>JABUUX010000342.1 GCA_021442965.1 Treponema sp. | reverse complement strand
TTCCCCGCCATGCGTTAGAGCCGTAATGATGGGGCGTGCAAGAATTACCCGGTCTGCACCAAAATAAAGTGCAGTCTGAATGTCTTCTTTTGTGCGGAGCCCGCCGTCAATCCAAAGTTCGCGGCAATACTTTTTCAATTCTTCCCCATAGTTTACAAGAAACTCTGCGGTACTCCCCACCCGCGTTTCAATACGTCCACCGTGGTTTGAAATAAAAATTACATCAGGTCTTATTTCTTTTACCAGTTCCACATCTTCTGCAGTAAAAACACCTTTAATTACAAAAGGCTGCCTAAAAAGAGACCTGAACGCCTGTAAATCAGCTGCAGTTTTCTTTTCCAAATTCACAAGTTTCCGCATTGTAAGGATATTGTAGGAATCAATATCCATCCCGATAAACGAAGCTGTTTCCTTTATTAAGTCTACACGTTTTTTAAGCACTTCCAAAGGATAAGGTTTTAGGAAAAATGCAGCGCCTTCAGGATAAAATTCTTTTTCCGGGGTGTAAGAAAATCCGCATGTTTTTGCCGCTTCCAATCCATACATAAGTTTTTCATCAGGACATCCGTCGCCTACACAAACACCAATTCCGGACTTAAGAGCAGCCTGCAAGTAAGGCAGATAAAAATCCTTTTCTTCTGCATAACCGATATTCTGCTCGGCTCCTGTTACTGGTCCTGAGCGCAAATGCTTTAGTTCAACTTTTATTTCTTTTATTGCTTTTAAAAGTTCCGGATTATTTTCTCTTATTTGTATCCAAGCCTGACAGTTAAGTTGAAAATTCTTATTTTCGTAAACTCCACCAACCCCTGGAAGCTGACCTACACATCCAAATCCGTTACAAACAGGACAATTGAGGCATTTAAAATTATTCTTCTTTGTATTTAGCGGCATTTATGCTTTGTCTCCAAAGCACACTCCCAAAGCTCTTTGAGAAAGCAGAACAGGATCATCCATTGGAATTGGTTTTACCTTAGACTCTACTCCAGAAAGTGGGAATCCTGTAATTTTATTGTCTTTCATAGCAACCAGAACACCAAATTCTTTTCTTGCTATAAAATCCAAAGCTGCAGCCCCAAACTGAGTTGCAAGAATTTTATCCTGAGCCGAAGGATTTGCCCCGCGCTGAGTGTAACCTAAAACAGAAGTTCTGGTTTCCATTCCTGTAGC
>JABUUX010000124.1 GCA_021442965.1 Treponema sp. | reverse complement strand
GGAAGCAGCATAAGGAAAAGCTGCATTGGTGCATCAAAGTGACATTTTTCACCTTTCTGTGGAGATGGAGTCCTGAGTAAAGAGATAACAGAACAGATAAGGATAGCGGCACCGATTACCAAATAAAGTACAGAAGAAGAAGGCTCTAAAGGTATAGTCCTTTCTGTGTTTCCAAAAGCAACTTCCTGACGGTAAGCATAAATAAAACCAAACTGAGCACAGGACATAATAATGCTTCCCGGAATAAGACAGAAGTGTCCGTAACGTTTAAGTTTGTTGTTTCCAACAGACATACAGGCACCAGCCCCACAAAGAAGAATTCCTATATCTGTAGCTAAAGCAGAAAGACTTGCAAGCCGGAAAATAGATTCTGGAACCCAGCCTCGGCTTAAGGCCTGCTGAAGTTTGTCTGTGAAAGCATTATAAAAGAATCCTGAAGTAAATAGAGACATATTTCTGCTGATTTTTGCAGAAATGCGTGCAGGGTTTGCTCCCGGAATAAAAATCATCAGAAATGCAAGAAGTGCAAGAATTCTGTAAGTTGCCTGAATAGGAGAAAGCGGCATTGTTGTTTTTTCTGTAATTTCTTCCTCTGCAAAGAAAAAAGACAAAACTGAAAGTACAAAAACAATAATACCCGCAACAAGGAAAATACCACGGAAAGGAGGCCACTGAGCTTCGACTTCCAGAACATCCATAGTTTGTGCAAGTTTGTTGTATGCAACAGGATAAAAAAGCATACTTAATGCAGTAAAAGCACCACCAAGTGCAGTTACGGCATATCCTGTTTTTCTAAGTTTGTTTGTTGCAAATGAAATATAAAGCCCCGCAAGTGCAATTAATACCGAAATACAAGTGACGATGCAGGCAATGCGGGAAAACTTAAGTGCAGAAGCAATTTCAGGATGAAGAGCAGAAAAATTATTCCAGATATTTTTCCAGGCTGGAACATCTATCTTTACGCCTTTAAGATAATTATTCCCAAGAACTTCATCATCTTCATCATCATACTCCTCGGAAGAATCAAAGTCGTAATCAAAATCCTCTTCTGAGGAAGTTGCAGCTGATTCTTCTGCTGCGGCTGCAGCCCCGGAATAAAAAGCCAGAAGATAATCATCATAACTTTCAAAATCATCAGGATTCAGACTGAAAGGGTCAAATTCATCTTCTGC
>JABUUX010000152.1 GCA_021442965.1 Treponema sp. | reverse complement strand
TTAAGCCGATGCGGACAAGAACTGAATCATCCCGTTTGGGGGCATAAACCTTGTCACACAGGATTATGTGATATTTACGGAAGTTCAGAAAAAAAATCTGCTGACGGTGGCTGGCACGACGCCGGAGACTACGGACGTTATATTGTTGCCGGTGCAAAATCAGTGATGGATTTGTTATTTTCTTACGAAACCGAAAAATCATTGTACGGGAAAAATCTTTCTTTTTGGAATGATAATCTTTCAATTCTTGATGAAGTGCGTTTTGAACTTGAATGGTTTTTAAAAATGCAGCGAAAAGACGGTGCCGTTTATCATAAAGCCAGTTGCTACCGTTTCTGCGGATTTATCTGGCCAGATATGGAAAAAGATCCTTTAGTTCTGGCGCCAGTTTCAACGACAGCCACTGCAGATTTTGCCGGAGCTTGTGCGTATGCTTCAAAGTTTTATGCTCAAACCGATTCTGAATTTTCCGAAAAACTTTTACAGGCTGCATTAAAAGCACAAAGATATCTGGACACGCACGAAGATGAACTTTATAAAAATCCTCCAGAAATTTCTACCGGCGGATACGGAGACGGGTGTACAAAAGATGAACGCTACTTTGCATTGTGCGCTTTATTTGGAGCAACAGGAGATCCGGATTTCCTGCACAAAGCCGTTGAAATGAGAAAGGAACTTAAAGAAAGCCCGTGGTGGGGAGACGGTTTTGGCTGGGGATGTTTTACAGGCTTTGGTAACGAATGCCTTTTTAGACTGGATTCAAAAATTATAGAGTCTTTAGGTGATAACGATAGAAAAATAGTAAATGATTTTCTGGAAGAAATTAAAAAGGCTGTTATTTCAACTGCAGACAAAATTATTCAAAAATCTGAATCCAATATTTTTGCTTATCCTTTGGGAAAAGTTTTTTGGGGCAGTAACGGTGCGGTAATGGACGCGGCTCACTGCATTTCTATGGCTTATGATTTAACAGGCGGCGAAAAATATTTCCATTGTTTTCAGCGCCAGCTTTCTTATATTCTTGGAGTTAATCCTTTGGATTTTTGCTTTGTTTCGGGCTTTGGTTCAAACCAAATGAAAAATCCGCATCACAGACCGTCAGGCTTTATAAAAAAGGCTATGCCTGGCATGCTCAGCGGAGGCCCCGGCACTGGGCTTAATGATGCTGTGGCTAAAGA
>JABUUX010000223.1 GCA_021442965.1 Treponema sp. | reverse complement strand
GAAGTTTACATGACGAACAGTGAAGCATTTTTGATTGAGATTTCAAATATTGAATGCGGGAAACATAACGGGCTTTTGCACTACTGCCGCATGACGGGGATTTTACCTGAAGAAGTGGTTGCCTTTGGAGACGGTAACAACGATTTGGAAATGCTCAAAACTGCGGGGCTTGGAATTGCGGTGGGGAATGCAACAGAGTCCTGTAAGAATGCGGCGGCTCGTGTGGTGGAAACAAATGAAGATGACGGCGTGGCACGGGAAGTAAGACGGATATTTTTGGGTGGATGCGGTGGTTGAGGCTCTCGAAACCACCTTTGGTTAAGTCTCACCGTGATTTCGACAAGCTCAATCACCGTGAGGCAGTGCAGTCACCTCGGAAGGATTATTTACTCAAAAGTGCGTTCATAGCTTTTACAAATGTGGCGGGTTCTTTAAGACTCATGCCTGCAATGAGCATAGCCTGGTCCAGAAGAACTTCTGCAACATCGTTTACAGCTGAATCATCATCCTTAAGTTTTGCAACAATCGGGTGGTCAGCATTTACTTCAAGAATTGGCTTAAGTTCAGGAGCTTCCTGTCCCATAGCACGCATCATCTGCATCATCTGGTAACCCGGATCATTTTCATCAATCACGATACATGAAGGATTTTCTGCTGTAAGTGTTTTAGAAAGTTTTACTTCCTTAACGCGTTCACCCAGAACGTTCTTGATTTTTACCAATGTGGCTCCGAATTCCTGTTCTTTCTTTTCTGCTTCTTTTTTGTCTGTTCCCAAGTCTTCGTCGCTTCCAGAACGGTTTACGGCTTTAAGTTCAAAGTCTTTGTATTTTCCTACTGCCGGAATTACGATGTCGTCAATGTCATCACACATGATAAGAACTTCAAAACCTTTGGCTGTGTATGCTTTAAGAAGAGGATTCTGGCGCAGGTTATTTTCATCACTTCCAGAAATGTAATAGATGGCTTTCTGTTCAGGCTTCATGCGCTGTACATAATCTGCAAAGCTTGTATAGTTGTCGTCTCCTGTTCCAGTCTCATCAGTAGACTTGAAGCGTACGATTTCTGAAATCTCTTCTTTGTTTTCCCAGTCTCCGTAAAGACCTTCTTTCATAGGACGGTTGAAATTCTTTACGAACTTGTTCCATTTTTCAACTTTTGCTTTTTCGTCATCTGTAAGAGTTTTTGCAGT
>JABUUX010000399.1 GCA_021442965.1 Treponema sp. | reverse complement strand
CATACGATTTTTCCGTCTTCTGTTGTGTAAGCTTTGAGTCCTTCAAAAACAGTCTGTGCGTACTGAAGAACACCTGCACATTCACTCATTGTAATTTCGTGTTTTTTTGTAAGTTTTCCTTCACTCCATTTTCCATCTTTGAATTCTGCTACATAACTTTTGCTTGTTTTCATGTAACCGAAAGGAAGACTTCCCCAATCAATATTTTTTTTACCCATTTATGGTTCCTCCATGCTGACAGGGTCAGGCGGTACGCTCGAATCCCCTTAAGTATTATTAAAGTTATTAAGTATAGTTTAACACTTCTTATTCCTTTTTGCAAATATGTTTTGTTTGTTATATACTTCTAAACTAAAAGTATGAAGATTTTTAATTGGAATGATTTGAGTCTTGAGTTTTTCTCTAAACCTTCAGCTCTTACTATTGGCGTTTTTGACGGAATTCATATAGGTCATGCTGAACTTTTGAACAAAGTTCTTTCGGCAAAAGAAAAAGGTTTTTTTTCTGGTGTTGTAACTTTTTCTGATTCAATTTTTGATATGTTTAAGTCAGGTGAAGTTCCACTTCAAACACTAAAGGAAAGATTTTTGAGTCTTGAAAATATGGGGTTTGATTTTATTATCCTTATAGATTTTACTCCACAAATTGCCGCTTTATCTGGAACGGAATTTCTTGATATTTTAAGAACTAAATGCAATCTTTCATATCTTGTTGAAGGTGAAGATTTTTGTTTTGGTGCAGGTGGAAAGACCGGTATGAATGAAATATCAGAATATTGTGAAAAAAATAAAATTAAGGTTTCTTTTGTTCCGCCTGTTCTTTACGAAGGTAAAAGAGTGAGTTCTTCAATGATTCGTGCTCTACTAAAAGATGGTGAAGTAAATAAAGCTCGAAATCTTATGATATGGCAAAATATATAATTTATTATAATATCATTCAATAAAGTGTAACATTGAATACTATTTTATTTTCCTATATAATTAATCATATTGTCGTATTACGGTTCAGATGAAGTTTTTTCGGTTCTCCCCGAACTGACTTACATTTCTTCCGCAAAGACAAACGCTTTGTATAAAGCGTAATTAATACTCGGGCAATTCGATAAACTTTTATGTTTTTAGAATCCCATCAGGAGAAGAAAGTATGGCACTTTCAAAAGAAACAACACAGGCTACTGTAAAACAGTACGG
>JABUUX010000443.1 GCA_021442965.1 Treponema sp. | reverse complement strand
ATTGCAAGTTTTACAATATCTGCGGCAGACCCCTGAACAGGCGTATTTTTTGCAATACGTTCTGCAGCGTTCTTAAGCATTTTATTTGTACTGTTAATTCCTGAAATATACCGGCGGCGCCCCATAATAGTTTCAAGGTAACCTGTTTCTTCTGCCTTCTTAATCGTTTCATCCATAAAATTACGGATCGAACTGTACTGCTCGTAATATTTGTCTATGAAGATACGTCCTTGTGTATTTGAAATACCTAAATCTTTTGCAAGGCTGTAAGCACCCATTCCATAAATTACACCGAAGTTTATGGTCTTTGCCGTGCGGCGCATTTCAGAAGTAACCTCATCAAGCGGAACTCCATAAATCATACCAGCAGTGGCTTTATGAACATCAGTTCCTTCATTAAAAGCACGGCACATAGCAGGATCACCGGAAAGATGAGAAAGAACAACAAGTTCAATCTGTGAATAGTCCGCAGAAATATAAACTTTTCCTTTTGGGGCTGTAAAAGCCGAACGGATTCTGCGCCCCATTTCATTTCGGACAGGAATATTCTGAAGGTTCGGATTTGTAGAAGAAAGGCGACCGGTTGCTGTTCCGTTCTGCATAAAATTTGTATGAATGCGGCTTTCTTTATCAACAAGTTTTGGAAGTGCTTCTACATAAGTAGACTGCAGTTTTGAAAGTTCCCGATATTCAATAATTATATTACAAAGGGGATGGAACGGAGCCAGTTCTTCAAGTACAGAGTTATCTGTAGAATATCCTGTCTTTGTTTTTTTAGTAGCCTTATACCCAAGTTCTTCAAAAAGCACTTCGCCAAGCTGTTTTGGGGATGCGATATTAAAAGTGTGCCCTACTTCGGCATAAATTGCATTCTGTATTTCTTCGATTTTTTCTGTAAGTTCCACATTGTATTTTTCAAGTGATTTTGTATCCAGATGGATTCCTTCCATTTCCATAGAAACCAGAACTTTTAAAAGCGGCATTTCAAGATTCGTAAATAAATCCCATAGTTTCTTTTCTTTTAATTCAGGCTCATACTTCTGCCAGAGCTGGAGAGTAAAATCTGCATCTTCTGAAGCATAGTTTGACTGAACTTCAAGAGGAATATCGCTGAACACCTGATTTTTTCCGACTATTTCACCATACTCAGTTCCAATAAGTCCCAAATCTACAATTCCAAGGTTTTCAAGTGAATGTGATT
>JABUUX010000183.1 GCA_021442965.1 Treponema sp. | reverse complement strand
AAGTTATGAAAAAGATATGAATTATATATTAGACCTTATGTAAAATAAATTCTACATTTCACGTGAGGTAAAAAAATGAGTGAGTTTTTAGAAACATTAATGCTTGTTTGTTTTGGTCTTTCATGGCCAATTTCTGTAATTAAAAATTACAAAGCAGGGACTGCCAAAAATATGAGTCTGCGTTTTACACTTCTAATAATTGCAGGTTATATCTTTGGTATTGTAGCAAAAATTATGAATCATAATTTTAATTATGTTCTGATTGTATATCTGGTAAATCTTGTAATAATCAGTTTGAATATTTTCGTTTTTATACGAAATTCAAAGCTTGATAAAAATATAAGTGAAGATAATGTCACATACATAGCAAAGGAGGCAGTGTGATGAAAAGTAACAGTATAGTTTGTATAGGATCTAAATTTTTTTCTGGATTGGATATAGTTGAAACAGCACAGGAAGAACATTTTAATGAAATGATTTATGACAGAAGCTGTTCAAATCTTACTGTGTGTCAGGCCGAAGAATATTTTAAGAAAACGGTTGCAGCAGCCAGACCTTTAAAATTATTTATAAATATTGGAGATGTAGATTTGGTAGATGAAGAATTCAGAACTGAATATTTTATGATGAAATACGAATGGATGCTTTTTTCTATTCATACACTTCTACCTTCTTGCAGAATTTATATTGTAAGTGTTATTTCAAATCATAAAGAAACTGACAGGCTGAATGATAAACTTAAGGAACTGGCTTTACAGACAGGCTGTGACTTTGTAGATATATCTAAGGCAGATAAAAAAGTTCCGACTTCTCATGAAGTTTTTTCCATTCTGAAATGCAGTATGCGAAAATTTCCAATTGGATTTTCAGATGCCATGAGTTATTCTGCATAAAAATTCAGGGAAGGATTTAAAGAATCCAACAAAACGCTGCGGGGGAACAGGTACATGCTTGTTTACCCCGCAACGCTAGAAGTAAAATATTTCAAGTTTACTTTTAGAAAAAACGTACTCAGTGAATAAAAATATGACGCTTTGCATTATTCATTATGAATTATGCATTCTGCATTATCCTAAATTTCAACTTCACCTTCGTAGCTCATTGTTGTACCACCGGTCAGGAAAACAGTGTCGCCAGTGTAGCGCACCATAAGACTTCCGCCACGAACATTTACAGTTACGTCTTCGTTCATCGAACAGTAACCTTTCTG
>JABUUX010000300.1 GCA_021442965.1 Treponema sp. | reverse complement strand
TCGATGATACTGCCCTTTGGCGGGAAAGTAGATAGTTGCCGGCTTTTTTTATTTAACTGAGGTGTTTAATTACAAGATTTTTTTACTGATTCGTTCTTCTTTTTAATCAGTAATAATTTCTTTTACCTTTTTCCAATTTCCATATATTCCTGTAACAGAACGTGCTTCATGAGGTTTCATTTTATTTAACCATTTATTCATATCACGTTCAGTTATAGCTAGAGGAAATAGGTAAGGGGATTTATTATAAATATAATCATCGATATCTACCCATATATGTTTATTGTCTGTAAACTCAATTTCTTGTAATAAATTACAACCAGAAAATGCCATACTTCCAATTGAAGTTACAGAATCAGGTATTGTAATGTGAGATAAAGATTCAGAGTTTTTTTATTTTGACAGTTTTATCTTAGGAAAATCCGTTAATACAAAGTTAGTCCGTGCTGGAACGGATATTTCAACTCGGGCGACGGAAAATCATGGTATCTGAAATCCAATCGTACATCGAGTATATAAGAAAGCACGGTACTAACTTTTTTGAAGCAGGCAAATTAGTGTTTATAGAAAAATCTAACGTTTGTTTTTTAGGTTTTTGATCCTGAATTGTTATGATTTTTTTTACTGTTCTTCGTAATAAATCTTGTCCTCAATTGCGGTTTGTACTATAGCCCTTGATGCAGAGTCTGTAGCAAGACAGATTTTGAACAAAAGGGCAGGAGAGTTTCTGTTGACGCTTACCGTCCCTGTTGCAGAAGAATAGTAGAACTCTATTACATCACCTTTCTTAACGTCAAATGAACCTTTTTCTGATGTAGATGTAAAAATAGTTTCATCATTGCGTTTTTGGGTAATTTTTGTTGTTCTAATAAGAGACTGACGTTCACGATAGAAGTATACTGTTCCATCTTCTTTTGCATCAAAATATAGAATACTAGAAAACGCAAAAGTGTTACCTTGGGGAGCATCTACTTTATGAGTATAACCTTTTAAATTTACTAGAGGTGCATGATCGAAATAGCCCCATTTCCCGTCTTTGTAATTAGTGAATGTTGCCCCTTCCGGCATACCGTCAAGTTTGCAGCCTGAAACTAAAAGTACCGCAGCAATTAATAAAACTGTCAGTGTAAAACGATTTTTTTTCATAATGAATCCTCGAATAATTGATTTTTGTTAAACTTCATTATTTTTTTTTTTTTTTTTTTTTTTTT
>JABUUX010000241.1 GCA_021442965.1 Treponema sp. | reverse complement strand
CGTTATTTATTGTAAGCGAATCGCAGTATGCTCCGTCAGTAATTTTTATCGTACCAGTTCCAGCCAAAGTGACTGCCCCGCCGTTTACTTTCGGGCTTGCTGAATCATCTCCGATTGTAACATTTCCTGTAAATGTATTTCCGCTATTTATAAGAGAGACAGCCTTTCCTGTTCCTGCAAATATTTTTGTATTACCCGAAACTAAGACTTCGTCACTTGAATTTGTACAAGAAGAACCCGAACTGAACACAAGATTTTCATACTGCTTTCCGCTGTCACTTCCACCGTCCCACGGAAGACTTGAACAATCATCATAATACTCAATTATACTTCCAGTTCCATTTTTCATAACACCGGAAATTGTCTGAGATCCAGCCATTCGGATTGTTCCGTTATTTGTAATTCCAGCCGTAGCGTCAGAAACTGTTACATTATAATTCTGGAAGTCAATTTCTTTTCCTGTATTTACAGTAATACTCTTAAGAGAAACTGCAGAAGGGAGATTCAGTACCGCACTTCCGTCTACTTCAATTTCAATATCTGTGTTATTTACATCAGGGGCGATTCCTGAATCTGCGTCATCTTCCCAGTTTGATACTGTAGCCCAGTCAGAAGTTGAAGTACTGATCCATTTATAGTGACTTCCTTTGAACCACTGTTTTGTATTTCCGCCATTTACACAAGCCTTTCCGCTTCCGGCTAAATCAAGACCTGCAAATGTATTCGAGGCTTCACCATAACTTACGTTTGCATATTTTATCTGAACATTTGTATCATTAATTGTTGAAGTTACTTTTAAAATCCATTTATTAGATGCACTTGGTGTTGCATCCGAAGTTGTAAGCGTAATCAGGTTTCCGGCTTCCCCTGTTATTTTTATCTTTCCGCTTACAGTCTGAGTTTTTCCGCCCGCAAACTTCAAAATTTTTCCTGCTGTTTCACAAGTAAGATTTGTATAAGTGTTTGAATCAAAGAATGTTGCGTCACCTGTTATATTTACTGTGCCAAAAGTATTTGTACCGGCAATTTCTGTATTACCGTTGATTGTTATAGTCTTATCACTCGCTCCGGTAAATCCCTGTATAAAACTTAATTGTTTATCAGAGTAACTTACAGTGAAAACTGAATCTCCCATCAGAGTAACAACACCTTCATATTTTTGATCCATCTGAGTAGAAACACTTCCATTGATTGAACTTGTTCCCAAAGTGCC
>JABUUX010000026.1 GCA_021442965.1 Treponema sp. | reverse complement strand
GGATTTTCAAGGTTCCAGTTTCCATTTAAGAAATTCTGGTTCTTCTGTGTAATTTTGATTATTGTTATTCCTCCTCAGACAATTTCAACATCACTGTTCCTTCATTTCCGTTTCTTCAAAGTTTTTCCGGGTGTAACGTTGAATCTAAGAAGTTCTATGATACCTTATCTTCTTATGTGTTTTACTTGTATGGGGCTAAAAGACGGTTTGTACATTTTTATGATTCGACAGTACTTTCAGGGATTCCCGTTTGAACTTGAAGAAGCTGCTTACGTAGATGGATGTAACTCATTTGTTACTTTCTTCAGAATTATGATTCCTGGTGCAAAACCAATTCTTACATCATGTTTCTTGTTTTCTTTTGTATGGCAGTGGACTGACAGTTTTTATACAGAACTCTTCCTTGGAAAAATAAAGATGCTTTCTGTACAGGTTGCGGCTCTTGGAGACCGTTTTGCTCAGTACATGTCCAGTACATACGGAATTCCAACAGTTACAACAGGTTATACAAATGCTGTTGTTTCGACAGGTGTGCTTTTGACACTGATTCCTCTTTTGATTCTTTATGCATTTGCTCAAAACCTCTTTGTTGAAAGTCTTACTGCTTCCGGTATGAAAGAATAGTTTTTATAATGTTTTATATAAAGACGAAAATCATTTGTGGTTTTCGTCTTTTTTTTTGTCTTATAATGTAACTATGTATAGGGGAAATCCTTTAATAGAATGATTTCAATTTTTAAAACTTGAAATGTGGTTTATTGGTGTTATAATTTAATTTATAACAAATTAAATATTGCTTTTGCAATGAATGCATTTAGGAGGAAAAGATGCACAAAACAACAAAAAAAGTTATTTTTGCAGGACTTTCTGCACTGATGATTATGTCAACAGTGTCTGCAAAACCAAAGAAAATGACTAAAAAAGAAAAAGAAGTAGCAAAACAGCTGGAAAAACAGTTTAAAAACTACAAAGTTCAGAAAAATGAAAAAGGAAAAGTTTACGACTTCGATGGTATGGTAGTTCGTGTTGCAGACTGGTGGTCAAATCCAAAAGGTCTTTTGAATGAACCAGCAAAATCTCCTGCAGAAGAAGATACAAACAAATTCCGTCAGTTCGTAATGAACACATATAACTGTGATATCGATCAGTTTGGTATTGGTGGTTGGGGTTCACATCCTCAGACTGTAGCTAACTTCTGTACAACTGGTGGAGATGAAAA
>JABUUX010000055.1 GCA_021442965.1 Treponema sp. | reverse complement strand
TGGTGTAGCTTCTGCATTGTTCCGCTACCGTACGGGGCTTCAAAAAAAAGACGCCTGGCTTAAAAAGACAATACTCCCGTCCTCTTAAACCAAGCGTCTTTGCTTGTCTGAATAAATTTAGTGAATTCTGATTTATTGTTCAATAGTATAGAAAGAAAATAAAAACTCAACCGCACAGGAAGTGAAGTGCGGTCATTGAGCCCGTCGAAATGACCTTGGATTAGATCTTTGGTGGTTTCGACATGCTCAACCACCGTCGTGAGTTGTGCTTAACCACCGTCATGAGTTGTGCTTAACCACCGCTGTGTTACGCACTACATGCGCCCCCTCTTAAACTTTGGAATCTCCCGTACAAAACAATTGTCAACTGTCTATTATCAATTGTCAATTTTCTTTGACGGTTATTTCTTAAAGCATTTGCAGCATAAGCCTTCATCGGCTCCAAGACTTAAGGCTCCTTCCATACTTAGATAGCCTAATGAATCTGCCCCGATGATTTTTGCAATTTCTTCAAGACTGTGATTGCACGCAATAAGATGCTTGCAGTCCGGAACATCTGTGCCGTAGTAACACGGTGCAATAAACGGAGGTGAAGAAATGCGCACATGAACTTCTGCTGCACCTGCGTCACGTACTAACTGGATAATGTGTCCGCTTGTAGTTCCGCGGACAATAGAATCATCTACCAGAATAACACGCTTTCCCTTTACTGTTTCAGAAACAGGGTTCAGTTTTATTTTTACTTTGTTCTGTCTTTCACTTTGACCGGGATTTATAAACGTGCGCCCTATGTATTTATTTTTTACAAAGCCAATGCCGTATGGAATGCCGCTTTCAAGACTGTAGCCTAAAGCTGCATCAAGTCCGGAATCAGGAACACCTATTACAACATCAGCATCTACAGGATGTTCTTTTGCAAGAATCTTTCCGGCTTTTACGCGGGACTGGTGAACGCTCACTCCATCTATTACTGAATCGGGGCGGGCAAAATAAATGTACTCAAAAACGCAGAGAGATTTTTTTTCTTTATTGCAATGTGTTGTAATAGATGTAACTCCTTCTTCACTGAATACAACAATTTCTCCGGGAAGAATATCCCGTACAAATTTTGCTCCTACTACATCAAGGGCACAAGTCTCGCTTGCAATTACATAAATGTCAGAAGATTTGTCTGAATCCTGAGTTTCAGGTTTTATAACTCCATAGCACAAGGGTCTGTAACCGTTCGG
>JABUUX010000404.1 GCA_021442965.1 Treponema sp. | reverse complement strand
ATCGGCACTACAATCGGGTAAGGGTGACAGACTGTCATTGCGAGGGCGAATCCCAACGGTATGAGCCCGTGGCAATCTGCAAATGTTTCTTATTAGGTAATGTAAGCCTTCTGCCTGTTGGGAGGCTTATTTTTTTATACGCTCAGCAGCTAAATCGTAGACTTCATTGTCTTCGCGTACAGAAACAACAATTATTCGCATTATATTTTCTGGCGGAATTTCTTCAAGTCTGTAAACAACACGAAGACCAAGTGAGCGAAGTTTAATTTTGAAAAGACCTGTAAGATTATTGCCCCCTTTATTTCCAAGAGGTTTCCCATACCCTCCTTCTGTTTGGGATTTAGGATTCTCACGAACTTTTTCAATCGCTTTAAATACCATTTTTCTTGGAGAACCGTCTAATTTATCAATGTCTTTTTCTGCTTCAGGTAAATATTTTACGACCCATTCCATCTGCTGTTTTACTCCAGTTCAACGTCAACATCATCTAAATCAGACGGAGTAATATTAAATTTTTTCATGAGATCTTCATGTGAAATGCTTTTTGATAAATCAGTATTATTTAAACGGGTAACTGCATCCGCATAGAGGATTGCGTCTTCAAGCTGGTCAAGCATATCCTGATATTCTTTCGGACTTAGCAAAACACATTCAGGAACGTTATTTTTTACAACAACAAACATGCCATTTTTTTTGACATCAGCAAAAATTTTTCCTGCTTCGCCTTTGTTGAATCTTGAAATTGAAACGATGGAATTTAATATATTGTGTTTTGGTGCAGTTGCATACATAAATATTACCTCAATAATGCTAATATATCTCACAATATATTTATTGTCAAATTTATCGATATGCTAAAATACAAAAAGCCGGGTCTGTTTTCTGTTTCCAAAAATTATTTTGGTGATTTCAGACCTGGCTTTGTAGTTTAAAATATATACTTAATTTTAACCTTCATTTGGCATAGTATCTGCTGCTGTTGGAGTGGCATTTACTTTATAAAGTGTTCCAGTTCCTCCAGGAGTTGTTATTGTGAAATAAGTTCCATAAAATTCATAACTAGAATTTAATGCCGAAAGGTCATTTTCTGTAAAAGTTTGTACAGCGTCTTTTTTATAAAAATACTGTTCTGAAATTTTCCATGCGTAATACATTGTTCCGTTATTAAAATAATATCCTTGGTAATAACCATTATAAGCTTCGTTAGAAATCCACAATCCGTCTAATTGACTCAG
>JABUUX010000409.1 GCA_021442965.1 Treponema sp. | reverse complement strand
ATATATAGTGGAGATGCTGAAATAAATTCAGCATGACAATTCTTTTTGGACAGCCCCTTTTTGTTATGCGTCTTTCTTATTTACTTCCAGACAAACCACAGCACTACTGCGGCGGCGGCTGTTGTAAGAATGGTAAACGGAGCTGCAAGTTTTAAAAATCCTCCAAAGCCCACAGGATGCCCTTCTTCTTTAAGGATACCCATAGCCACAACGTTTGCCGAAGCCCCGTAAGGAGTAAGGTTTCCACCAAGACAAGAACCAATTAAAAGCGCAAACATAAATAGTTCAGGAGCCATGTTCATTCCTTCGGCAAGGCCTTTAGCCACAGGAAGCATAACGATGATATATGGAACGTTATCTACAAATCCTGAAATGATTACCGAAACTGCAAGAATCAGAATAAAGCCTGTAAGTTTGTTTCCCTGAATTACAGATTCAAGAACTCCTGCCAAATCTTTAAGAAGCCCTACTTCGCTTATGGCTCCGACCACAACAAAAATTCCGATAAGGAAAAATATTGTTTCCCAGTCCAATCCAAAAATCAGTTCTTTTACTTCCAGAGCTTTTTTCTTCTGGCTTACGATGTACCAGATAACACCCGCAATGCCCAAAATCATTACATAAGCACCGGAAAAATAAGTAAGCCCGTCTATGAGAAATGAAATAACTGCAAGACCTACAATCATTGCAATCAGAAGAATCATCGGAACCCATGAAATAACAGGTTCTTTTTCTACCTCAGCCTTATCCTTGTATTTTGCAAAAAAACAGTAGAAGAAAAGACAGCCTACCAGAAGCCCTGCCTGTATAAAAAAGAAAATGGAAATCTTTCCCTGTGAAACAAAAAAGTCATTAAAGGTGTAGCCTGAAACACTTGCAAAAATCATGCTTGGGGGATCTCCTACTAAAGTTGCAGTGCCTTCCAAATTTGACATAACCGCAAGACCAATCATAAACGGCACAGGATTGATTTTTAGTTTTTTGCTTATAGAAAGTGCAATCGGTGCCATAACAAGAACTGTGGCAACGTTCTCTACAAAGATTGAAATAAAACCTGTAAGTGCCAGAATAAGAACAACCGCAATCCCTGTGTTGTGACTTTTTTCTACAATTACATCAGCTATAAGGGCTGGAGCCTTGGAATACAAAAATAACGCTGCTATAGTCATAGCCCCAACGTAAATCATCAGAACGTTCCAGTTAATAAGGCCTTCTACAACTTCTCCATTTACGTTCAT
>JABUUX010000417.1 GCA_021442965.1 Treponema sp. | reverse complement strand
TTTTTTACCTCACACAAAGTAATTATGCCGTATACTTTTTTTTTGTATAGCTAATATAACCGCATTTCTCTTTATGTGGTCCTTTTTTTTCGGTCGATTTCTGTTAAAAAAAAAAATAGGACTGTCTAAAAAGCATTGTCATACTGAATGAGTTTTCGTTTACGAAATACTTTCAGCATCTACCCAATATATGACGTAGAGATTCCGAAACAGGTTCGGAATTACACAACAGTTTGAACTTATCAGACAGTCAACCTATTATCTATTATTTACCTAAGTTCTGTAGTCGCCGTTGATTTTTACGTAATCGTATGTAAGGTCGCAACCCCAGGCAGTACCTTCTGCATTTCCGTCTTCAAGTTTTACAAGAATCTGCACGGCTTCTTCTTTCAGGATTTTTTCGGCTAATTCTTCATCAAATTTGAGCCCTACTCCGACAGCGACACAAAAGGTATGCTCGGCTGGAAAGTGCGGTAAAGTTATGGTGATTTTGTCTGAAAATAATCTCTCTCAATCTTCTGTGGTCACTTCGATGAATAAATCAAACTGCCATTACCATTCTGCATTTCTTACCATGCGGAGACCCCATGAATTATTCTTGTTTGTTGCGTAATCGCTACTACCGTCCCAATAATAGGTCAATTTATCTTTTTCTGAAGTGTATGCCCCGCCTTTCATAATATAAGTCCCGTCTGCGTTTTTGGAAGATGTCCATTCCCACATATTGCCGCTCATTCCCATTAGTCCGTAGTCTATGTAAGTTTGGCGTTCATTGTCCCATACATAATCTACTCTGTCGTCAAATCTACGGTTCCAATAATATATTGCAGTTTTAGGGGGAGTTCCGATAGGGATAAATCCGCAGTAATTATAGCCTTCTGTAACTGTTTTATTCCCGCAGCTTGTTGCAGCCCACTCCCATTCATATTTTGTAGGAATGCGGTATCCGTTCTTTGTCTTGTCCTCATAATAAGTTCTATCGTTTCCGTTTCGGAAAACTGCTGTACAGGCAGAGTTTGTATAATACACTGGCTCCAGTCCGCACATTTCACTCAAAATATTGCAGTAACACATTGCACTGTAGAAAGTAAAATTTCCTCCGCCCCGAGTCCAGTATTCACCTGATATATCTGATGAATTAATGCTTGTATATTTATCTTTTGACTTTCCTGTTCCCCACTTAATCAGTGCCTGAATAAAACCTTTTGCCATCACATAATTCTGAATGTAAAAGTCACCAA
>JABUUX010000257.1 GCA_021442965.1 Treponema sp. | reverse complement strand
AAATACTCTGATGGAACTACAGTTGCAAAAGTGTCTGAAAATAGTTTCAGGTATTTTAAGGTGGAACCTATTGTCTGGCGTGTATTAACTTATAACAATAATAGATATATGCTTCTTTCAGAAAAGGGACTTACTGCAAATATTTCTTTTTATGGTATGGGTCCTGCTTATAGTACTGACAGAAAATTAAACGAAACAAGAATAGCAGAAACAAATTATAAGTACTCAAATGTCCGGGCATATTTGAACGGTATTAACAACCAGCTCATAACAGATGGCGGTACAGTGGGATCTAATGATGTGAATTTTTGTATTGACTGGACTGGGAAGGGTTTTCTGCAGCAGGCGTTTACCGCAAATCAGCAGGCAAAAATTCAAGAAACAACAGTTGATTACAATGTTGCATTCACAGAGGACATGGATGAGGATAATAATTGGTATTTAATTCCCGAGGAAGATGTTCAAGGTGAAAATACTGAAGACAAATTGTTCCTTTTGAGTATAAATGAAGTCTCTGACAGTGAATACGGGTTTTTGGGAAATGATATAAGAGATGACAGATATTATATAAGAGATGACAGAAATAGAGCAAGATGTGCTACAGATTTTGCATTAGCGAATCGTTCTAATCCAGACCGGTGGATGTTGAGATCAACTTCAGGAACTGAAAGCGTGTATTATATTGGTAAAGGCGTCGATGAGATGATTTATTTCTCTCGTTATGCTATGGCTCCCTCACAGTCTTATAGCATCGTTCCGGCTCTTTGGGTAGAAATCCCTCAGTAAAAAATCAGCCCCTGAACGGAAGAAATTCTGCGAAAGGGGTGGTTGTTATCTATTACTTATTAATTATTAACTAATAAACATATTCCTAAATAATGTTTTAAAATTACTTTTGTTTCTTAATCAGTTTTTTTTCAGTATAATATTCAATATGACAACTTTTGACGAAAATACACTTTATATACTTGATTCATACGGGCTCATTTACAGAGCGTATTTTGCTTTTATTTCACATCCGCTTACAAACTCTAAAGGTGAAAACATTTCGGCACTTTTCGGTTTTTTCAGAAATCTTGCAAATGTTCTTCAGCATTATAAACCAAAATGTCTTGTTGCAGCTTTGGATTCAATAGGTCCTACTTTCCGCCATGAGCGGTATCCTGAATACAAAGCCACACGTGATAAATCCCCAGAAGATCTTTTAGCTCAGATTCCATGGATTGAAGAAATTCTTGAAGC
>JABUUX010000439.1 GCA_021442965.1 Treponema sp. | reverse complement strand
ACTGTGTAAAATCGGTAATACGAAATTAAGCGGGACTGTAATCAGGTGGAAAAGCGACTGTGAAATTTTTACAGAAACTACACGTTATGATTTTGATGTGCTTCAAAACCGTTTTCGTGAAATAGTAAATATGAATTCTGGAATCCAAATTACGCTGCGCGATGAAAGGGAACATCCACCGAAAGAAATTGTGCTGAAAGGTTAAGGATTTTGTGATTTCCAGAACTTGAGAAACATGGAGTATAAGGATTCGGTGAAAACAAATAGATAAAAAGAGATTCATATTTGACAAACAGGGTATTCCTTAGTAAATTACAAATATCGAGGGTCTCCATTAACCTTATGGTTCGGCCATAGAAGGGATGAACTTTAAAGACTGGGAAGCAATTTGAGCTTCCCATTTTTTTTCGGAGAGATTTTTGTTTGAAATAGAAAAACATAAATTATGGAAAGAGTCAGACAAAGACCGTTTTGTAATTTATGAGTATGAATTCAAAAAGAATTTAAATAAAAAAGCAGTTTATTTTGAAGATGAGATTAACGGAAAAGTGAAACACCTTCTTTCAGTTTTAGACTTGAAAAAGATGATTCCTGTAAAAGACGGACTTTATACTTTTGTGGATAAAACATCAAACCCAAATGACACAATCGAACAGAAAAAATACAAAGATCTTCTTACAAAGGAATTCGAATTTTGTTTGAAAATCCTCCCCACAATTCTTGACCGAACGACAAAGCTGTATGACCGGCAAATGCGGACAGGTCGTATAATTCCGTTTTGTGTGGATTTCAAGCTTCTTGAAAAAACTTGCGACGAGTATTGAAAAAAATATCACCAGAAAAGGAAAAGTAAAACGGAGTAAACAAATGCTGAACAGCACAATTTGTCAAAATATAGCCCTTTGTCTTTATGGAAATGCTTATGTTAATGAGCAAATTGATATTTCAAACTATTTGTGCAATTCATCGAATAATTATTGCAAACATATTACTTTTGGCTATTTTGACAATAATAACCCTAAAGAAAAATTTACTGTTCTGAGCAAAAATCCAATCGAATGGTTTAATGAGCACAAACAAAAGAAATCAGTTTTTAGTCTGCATTACCGCAAAATATCACAAGAAGATATAAAATGGGCGGGATTTGCCAATGCAGGTGGTGAATGGATTACTAAAACTGAAAATGAAGCAGAATCTACATACTGGAAATCTTTTTGGAGCGTACAAGATAGAGATGACCCTGAAAAGAA
>JABUUX010000317.1 GCA_021442965.1 Treponema sp. | reverse complement strand
GGAAAAGTTTCTGTGGGCATGATGGAAGTAACTCAGGATAATCCATTGTACGGTGTTCGTGGCGGAGAAAACGCTTTTGTATTCTATACAGAAAGATATCAGCCTATTCCTCTTACAGTCCGCGGTTATGGAGCGGGTGCCGGGGTAACTGCTGCCGGTGTATTCGGAGATATTCTTCGTACTGTAAGTTTTAACTGAGAGTAAACTGGAAATAAATAAATGAAAGCAATTGAAATTCTTGCATCACTTTATAATTTCACAAAGCCTGTACTGGATGTTGGCATTCTGACTTTTATCCTGTACAAGGCTTATGAGCTTTTGTCTAAAACAAACGGTATTCAGGTTATTAAAGCTGTTGTTCTTATTGCAATTGCATACGCCGTAGGATATATTTTCAAACTTGAAACTTTCCTTTGGATTATGAATACTCTGGCACCTGGTCTTCTTATGGCTTTTGCAGTTATTTTCCAGCCGGAAATTCGTAAGCTTTTTTTACGGCTTGGTCAGGGAAAGTGGTTTGCTTTTGGTTCCCGTTCCAAACATTCTTACGTTGATTCTGTTCTTATAGCAGCCGATCTTCTTTCAAAACAAAGGCGCGGTATGCTTGCTGTTTTTCTTCGTCAGACAAAACACGATGACATTATGTCAACCGGTACCAGGCTTAATGCAGATTTAACTTCTGCTCTTCTTATTACAATTTTTGGAAAAGACACTCCGCTTCACGACGGTGCCTGTTTTATTCAGGGCGGTAAACTTCTTTCTGCCGGATGCTTTCTTCCTGTTTCTGAGCAGTACGATATAAAAAAGACTTTTGGAACAAGACATCGTGCAGGACTTGGACTTTCTGAAGTTTCCGATGCTGTTGTTCTTATTGTTTCTGAAGAGACCGGGGCTATCAGTCTTGCTTATGAATCTGAACTTCACTATGACCTTACTCAGAATGAACTGACTAAGATTCTTGAAAACCTTCTGGAAATTACTCCTGAAAATTTAAACGTGGAGGATACTATCGATGAAAGCAAACAAGTTTCTTAGTAAGCTTTTGGAAAACTGGCCTGCAAAAATCATCTGTTTTACAATTGCTGTTTTTCTTTATCTTTTTTATCAGCTTTCTCAGGTAGAAACTTTTAATGTAAATATTCCTCTAACTGTAATTAATGAAGGTAACGTGGAACTTGTTTCTACACAGGGAAACATTACAAATGTAAAGGTTGTAGTAAAAGCTAAAAATAATACTGTAAGTCATTCTCAGG
>JABUUX010000238.1 GCA_021442965.1 Treponema sp. | reverse complement strand
ATAGTTTTCCAAAGTCCTACGTTTATTTTTTCTACTGTTGTTTCATTGAACTGCATATTTGTTTTAGAAGGCACGTATGTAATTTCCCAGTTTCCGGTATATTCACCGTTTTCATAACCTTCAGGCGGTGTCCAGCCAGAAACTGCTTTTACAGTGCTTGTTCCTGTCGCTTGGTCAGTTGTAAGCCATGCATCTTTTTTAAGTTTTGCATATTTTGCTTTTCCGCTTGAAGAGTTGTATGCAAATACAGGAATTGGTCTGTAGTTTGTGCCATCAACTGATTCAAGAGCAACATCCATTGTCATATTGTTTCCGCTGTTTGAATCAACAGTGCAAGTTTTAAAAGTACCGTTGTAAGCCGAAGCGTATGCATACTGCAAACTACCACCAACGTATGCCGAAATATGGATTCCGCCGTCAGCGTCTGCCACTATGTTACAGTATTCACCACCGCCTGTGAAAAGTTGCTGTACTTTTGACCATCCTCCAGAAGCATCTGATGACGAAACTGTTCCAGTCGAATTTTCAGTATCTGCCTTTGTTTTATATGAATACAATAACTCGTTCGTAGCCTGACTATGCCATACAGCACAAAGTACATCATCATTTCCCACTGTAACTGCGGCAATAGAAACATAAAGACCAGGTTTTCTTCCCACAACATTACTGTCTGCAATAATCTGGCAGTTTGATGCAGACCGGGTAACATCTCCTGTATTCGCAGTAATCTGATTTCCTGTCAAAAGCCTGATCTGACCTGCAAGTTTGTCATAATATGCATGATAAGCTACCTTTCCTGATGTAAATATAGAAGAATACATCTGGTCTTTTATATAATTATTCTGACCATCAGTATCATCTCCTCTATATTCTGTTACATCTCCTTCCGTATTTGCAACAAATAATCTGTATCTGTCCTGGTTTGCCGCAGCAAGTAATGATGAATATGCTTTTTTGTTTGTGTTATCGATATATAAGCCTACAGAACCAGGAACCAGATAGTCATTTCGGTTACTATATGTAGTATCATTACTTGAATTTTTATTAGAAGGCATAAAGAAATTTTTCTGGCTCGTTACATACGCATACTTAACCAGATTATCATTCTGGTCTATCTTCATTGTAACGTTGTACATAATCTTATTGTTTGCAGGCTGAACTACTCGGTCATTGAATTCCCAAACATCAAATACAATATCATCTGTAAGCAGGTTGTTGTTGTCTCCGTTCGGGGTGCGGTTGTAGCAGTTCTGGTACTTTCCGCTGTCACT
>JABUUX010000373.1 GCA_021442965.1 Treponema sp. | reverse complement strand
GCACTTGTTCCTGAAACCGTAATTGACGCAACGCCTGAAGTTTCTCCAACTTTGTCTTTGAAAACTGCATTTCCGCTGATTGCTACATTTTCCGCATTATCAAGCGTTTTTTCAAAAGTAACAGTTCCGCTTCCTGTGAATGATAAATCTTTTGCAGTATTTTTTGATGAAACAGCGTCTTTAAAAGTGACATTGTAATCACCTACTACAGAAAGTGCATTTTCGTATGTGAACGTGCTGTTTACCGTTAGTGCATTTTGTAACGTGATTGAAGAAGATGAAGTTTCTACAATATTGAAAGCTGATTTTTCTTTTACAGAAATAGTGCTTCCGCTAAAAATCACTTTACCAGTTCCCGAGTCGAATCCCGAATCAGTTTCATCATTCCAGTTACCGCTCACGGTAATTGTAGAACTTCCCGCTGTAAGTGTTCCCTCATCAGTTCCATTTTTATTGATTTTAAGATTTCCAAATGAAAGTGCATAGTTTTTTGTATCAAGTACGCCAGATTTTTCAACTGTTAAATCACTTGAAGTACTAAAGGCTGCATCCAGATTTGCATTTCCGTAAACTGTAACAGGTTTTGTAAGAGTTGCACTAACAGTTAAATCAACATTTCCAAGACTGATATTTCCAAAAGTATCCGAAGTGTTACCAAAACTTATTTTCTTTCCGGTTCCTGAATTTATATCGCTTGTTCCGGTAACAGAAACAACACCTGCAAAACTTAAATTCCCAGTATTGTCAACGTCAACATTCCCTGTAACATTTACATTGCCTGCAAAACTCATATCTTTGGTTGTATCAAAAACAAGATTTCCGTTTACAGCGATTTTGTCACTCACAGAAGGTGATACAGAAGTTACAGATTTGAACAAAAGATTTTCGTACTGCATTCCGTCAGAGGTTGCATTTCCGTCCCATAAAAGTTTTGCAAAGTCACCGTAATATTCAACAGTACTTCCGCTTCCATTTACCATAGTTCCTGTAATGCTCTGAGTAGAAGCACCGACTGCGCGAACAGTTCCGTTATTTGTAAGAGTATCTGCTTCAAGTGAACAGCTTCCAAAGTCTACAGTTTTCCCTGCATTATTTGTAAGAGATTTAATTTTTATTGGAGAAGTTCCGCCTACCCCGCTTCCAAGTTCAAGGTTATTTTTTCCTGTCGTTGTATCGATTACAATATCAGCAAGTTTTGCACCAAAAGGCGGATAGTAAAGAGCCTGAGTAGTGCCGTCTGCATATACCCAGTTAGAAATAGTTGTCCAGGCAGAATCACTTG
>JABUUX010000393.1 GCA_021442965.1 Treponema sp. | reverse complement strand
CCTTTTGGAACAAAGAAGGCTTCAACACAGTTTGTGTTGAGTTTTCCATTTTTTACTGATTCAAGTGAAGCAAGCATCAGAACACAGTCATTAGAAGGAATGTTCAGTTCTGAACCGCGGTGCCATTCAAGGCAGTTAAGTTTTGTATTGTTACCGTTGCAGTAACCAATTTGGATTGGCATGCCACCGTAAGCATTTGTAGAGAATACTTCTCCCATAATTGCTTCCAGGTCTGCATCGCTTGGTTCATAGATAACTGCGTTTGCAGGTTTTTCTGTTTTTTCATCCAGTTTTGCAAGAAGAGCTGTTACGTCGTATCCTGTCAAAACTTTTCCGTATTTTTTGAATGAATGACTGAAAACTGATTTGATTTTCATTTTTTTCTCCTGATGCCGCCAATGCGGTAAAATGTTAATTATTTCTATTATATTCTATGAAAATGATTAGTCAAATTTGGAAAATCCCCTATTTTTTTTGGAGGAAGGTGGAGGCGCCATCTGAACAAAACAGGAAAATATAGTATAATAATAATTGGAAAGGTAATTGTTGCTAAGGGAATATGGTGGAAATAAATGAAAACGATTGAGCTTTTTGCTGGTGCGGGTGGATTAGCATTAGGGATTGATAAAGCCGGGTTTGAAACAATCGGATTAATTGAGTTTGACAAAGATGCTGCAGAAACCTTGAAAACTAACAGACCAGAATGGAATGTAATAAATGATGATATAGCCAAAATCTCTCCACTTGATTTAGAAAAAGAATTTAATATTAAAAAAGGAGAACTTGATTTACTTTCAGGTGGAGCTCCTTGTCAGGCATTTTCTTATGCAGGGAAAAGATTAGGATTTGAAGATACCAGAGGTACACTTTTTTATCATTATGCTGTTTTCCTTCATAAGTTGCAGCCTAAAATGTTTTTATTTGAAAATGTCAGAGGGCTTTTAACACATGATAAGGGGAGAACTTATGAAACAATGTTAAATGTTTTTAAAGCAGAAGGGTATACAATTCAAAAACAAGTGCTTAATGCTTGGGATTATGGGGTTGCACAAAAAAGAGAGAGATTAATTACAATCGGAATAAGAAATGACCTTTTAGGAAAAGTTGAATTTGATTTTCCAAAACCACACGAATATAAACCTGTGTTAAGAGATATTTTAAATGATGTTCCTGATAGTTTAGGGTCTGAATATGGTGAAAAGAAAAAGAGATTATTTGAACTTGTTCCTCCGGGCGGTTATTGGCGAGATATTGATCCGAAATTAGCTAAAGAGTATATGAAATC
>JABUUX010000287.1 GCA_021442965.1 Treponema sp. | reverse complement strand
TTCTTGTTTTACATATTGGTCGGTTTGTTGAACAAAAAAATCATTCTTTTTTGATTGATATTTTTTATAATCTTTTGAAAGAAAAAAAAGATGCAAAACTTTTGCTTGTTGGGGAAGGTCCTCTAAAAACAGTTATAGAAAAAAAAGTATATGCGCTTGGAATTCAAAATAGCGTTATTTTCTCTGGAATACGTTCTGACATTCCGGAGATAATGAATGCTTCAGACTGTTTTCTTTTCCCATCGCTATTTGAAGGGTTTGGGATAGTGGCAATTGAAGCTCAGGTGAAAATTCCAAGAATAGTCGTTTCTGATGTTCTTCCTGATGTTGTTTCTTGTTCTGATGCAATTCATTTTGTTAGTTTAAATGATCCGATTGATAAATGGGTAAACTCAATTTTGTACGGACAAAACGATAGTTTTAATGTAAATAATTCTCTTGAAAAATTTGATATAAAAACAGTGGTTGATAGCCTGGAGTCCTTTTATGCCAAATAAAAATCCTTTGTTTTCAGTGATAGTTCCGGTTTATGGTGTTAAAGATTTTCTTCCAAAATGCATCGAATCAGTTTTGAATCAGACTTATTCAGATTTTGAACTTATACTTGTTGATGATGGAAGTACTGACGGTTCAGGAGAAACTTGCGATGAATATTCCAGAAAAGATTCTCGAATCAGTGTAATTCATAAACCTAATGGCGGACAAACTCCAGCTAGAAAGGCTGGGGCAGAAGTTTCAAAAGGTGATTACGTTGTTTGCCTTGACGGTGATGACTGGATTGGTGAAAAATATCTTGAAAATTTTGCTAGCACAATTGAAGAATATCAGCCTGATGTGATTATAACAGGCTGCGTCTGGTGGAAAAGTGAAAATGATTTTACAACTGCAAAAGTTTCTTCTGGTGTGTACGGATATCCTTTAAGTGCCGGTTTTTATGACAAAGAAAAAATTCAGGATTTGATTTTCCCTCATCTTATTGAAGACAGAAAATCTTTAAATATTCAGAACAGCGTCTGGGGAAAATGTTTTAAAAGAGAACTTTATGTTCCGATTCAACTTTCGGTTGATGACAGTGTACGGATGGGCGAAGATGCCTGCGTCGTAAAACCCTGCATTTCAAAAGCAGAAAAAATAGTCGTTCTGGACAATGCCGAGTATTTTTACCGCCAGCTTCAAATATCAATGACACGTAATTCATCATCTTATAAATGGAATTCTCCCGAAGTGATTTCGCTTCATCTTGAAAAACAAATTAATCCTTTGACAGAAGATTTTCAAAATCAGATTTACAGAAAT
>JABUUX010000464.1 GCA_021442965.1 Treponema sp. | reverse complement strand
CTATTATAATGTAAAAAAAAAAAAAAAAAATCACCCCCGGGCTCGGAAGTGATTTTTTAGCAATGTAGTTTTAGTTCAGATTATTTTTTTGATTTTTCTTTTGCACGTTTGTCATTAATGATTTTCATGTGCTCGGCAGTAATTTCTGTAACTCCGTTTTCTTTTGCCCAGTCTACACAGCCTTTTAAAACAAGCGGTAAAAAAACACGCGGTACATTCAAAACCGTCCTGAGTGCATCGTCTGTAAATTTTACTTTATCATCAGCACGGTCAGCTGCGTAGCGCACAGATTCCAGCGAAGCTTCACGGATTGGTAAAAGTTCTGCTCGCAGTTTTCTTTTCCTGTGGAACCAGAAATTTTTACTGTCGCGGTAACCGTAATCAACCGGAAGAGGTGGAAAGTCCTTAGCTTTTACTCCGTTGATGATGGCATCACTGTATTTTTTCTTCATCAGGATGCGGTCAACTTTTAAAATAAAGTGTGCTCCATACTGGCTTGTAATTCCATTGAAGTCGTGGTAAGGCGGCGGATATCCGTGGAGTTCACCCGGTTTGTCATTTTGTGCACCGTCCAGTTCTTTTACCCAGGTACATTCAATAACCTGAATGGCATCACTTAAAACTTTTGGACGCACGTCAGCAGGGTTTTCTTCCATAATCTGACTTTGCTCCAGGCGGAAGTTACAGCCTGCCATTTTTTCTTTTGGAGTGTCTCCCGGCCACGAAAGTTTTACAGCTTCTTTAAATGCTTTTGGATTATCGTCAATAAAGTTCAGAGCACATTTTCCTGTTCTAAGAATATGCTGAGCTGTGTTAGAAGAGTTTCGGCAGGAAAGAAGCATGGCATAAAAATCTTTTCCTGCTACATAGTAAGGCTGAACCAGAGAATATGGTCCAAGGGAAGTGCTTCCATCTTCTGCCAGTGTACTGATGATTACCGTTGGCATTGGAAAGAAAAGTGATGTCTGATAAAAATTATCGACAATTCTTAAGTTTTCAAAACTGCTCATAAAGCCTCCATGAAATAACAATCAGTTATATTTTAAGACTGTTTTGTGGAGACTTCAAGTTTTATTCACGTTATGTAATCAGACAATCACGCCTTTTGTGCTCGGTATAGCGCCGTTTCTTCTTGCGTCAATTTCTGTGGCAGAACGGATTGCCCTAGCTACTGCTTTGAAGATGGCTTCCATTTTGTGGTGGTCGCTTCTTCCGCGAATTACGTCGATGTGGAGATTGCAGGCGGCACCGTTTACAAAGCCCTGCCAGAAATCTTCGTTGCAGTCTGTCATAAAACTTG
>JABUUX010000194.1 GCA_021442965.1 Treponema sp. | reverse complement strand
TTGAAGGCCTGGTTGTAAATGAATACACTTGAAGTAAGGGTTGCGTTGTCAGGTCCTGAGTTCTGCATAAGCAGAGATGGAATATCATACATCTGAAGTCCACCGATAAGTGATGTAACCAGGGTGTAAAGAAGAATTGTTTTAAGGTTTGGCAGTGTAATTTTAAAGAATTTCTGAATACCGTTTGCACCGTCAATTTCTGCAGCTTCATAGATTTCAGGATTTATTCCAAGAATACCTGAAGTAAGAACAATCATTGTGTAACCGTACCACATCCAGAACTGGATAAATGAAACAATAAGACGGGCGGCAAGCTTTGACTGAGGAAAGTCGAATGGTTTTTCAATTAAGCCTAAAGTTAAAAGCAAGTCATTTACAGGGCTTGTAGGGTAGGCGAACAAAGAAGCAAAAAGAATAGCGATTGTTGAAGCTGTAATGATGTTAGGCATGTAGAAAACAACCTTGAAGAATCCTTTTCCCTTAATGTTATTCTGCTCATTTGAGAACCATGCGGCCAGAACCAAAGCCAGAACAATCTGCGGAATAAAGTTTACAATCCACATAAGGAAAGTGTTTGAAACAGCTGTTCTGAACGATGGCTTTTTAAGAACCTGTTCAAAGTTCATAAATAGGTGTTCTTTCTTCTTGTAAGATTTTTTAGTAACACTATCAATTGAATTTAATATTTCATTTTTAGTGTTGTTTTTCTTAAATTGTGCGTTGTTTATATATTTTTTGAAGTCTTTAGTTTTTACAGCTCCTTCGCTTTCTGCCTGTGCTTTGAAAGCCAGAAAATCTGTATCAGAAAGTATTTCTTCAAAAGATTCTTCGATGATTAATTTCTGAAAATCCTCATTTGAGATAGTTTTATCTGCAAAAAAAGGAGTTGTAGAGAATGTTTTTGGTTCTCCATTTGGTTTTCGGGTCGGTACAACTTCAACATTAGTTGGAGTAAGACCTTTCATGTTTGTGAATCCGATAAATGCTGTGTAGATAACCGGATAAAGAGTACATAAAAGAAATGTAATTACAAAAGGAATTGAAAAAAGGTATCCGTACTTTGCATAGCTGATACTGTTTTTTTTGCCCATAGAAAAATCCTGTTCAAGTTTTTTAAATTTGGATAAAAGAATGGCTTTACACCAATGAGGTGTAAAGCCATTTATTAAGTTAGGAAATTGAATTATTCAACTTCGATATCAAGGTTATCAGCAACATTCTGTTTGAAGTCTTTGATAGCCTGTGTCTTTGATTTGTTTCCGTTTGCGTATTCGCGAACCTGATCACGCCAGTAAGAGTTGATTGTTTCAT
>JABUUX010000030.1 GCA_021442965.1 Treponema sp. | reverse complement strand
TGTGGTGAACGTGCCGGTGAAGTTGTAGAAACAATCAAAGAATTCCCTGAACTTAAAGACCCAAGAACCGGTGAATCACTTATGAAGCGTACAATCATCATTTGTAATACTTCATCCATGCCGGTTGCTTCCCGAGAAGCTTCAGTTTATACGTCAGTTACTTTGGCTGAATATTACCGCCAGATGGGACTTCATGTTCTTCTTCTTGCAGACTCTACATCACGCTGGGCACAAGCTTTACGTGAAATGTCAGGACGACTGGAAGAAATCCCTGGAGAGGAAGCATTCCCAGCCTATTTGGAATCTTACATTGCCGCATTCTATGAACGAGCAGGTATTGTAAGACTTCGCGACGGTTCAATAGGATCTGTAACAATTGGTGGAACTGTTTCACCGGCGGGCGGAAACTTTGAAGAACCGGTAACTCAGGCAACACTTAAGGTTGTAGGGTCATTCCATGGTCTTAGCCGTGAACGTTCAGATGCCCGAAAATATCCTGCCATTGATCCTATTATTTCATGGTCAAAGTATAATTCTGTAATCAGCGAAAGCAAGGTTGATTATGCCCGTAAAGTTTTCAAAGCTGGTGTTGAAGTAAACAACATGATGAAAGTTATTGGAGAAGAAGGAACTACAACAGAAGACTTTGTTCTTTACATGAAGAGCGACTTCCTTGATGCGGTATACTTCCAGCAGAACTCTTTTGATGATGTTGATGCTGCCTGTTCCGTTGAACGACAGAAATATGTTTTCAATAAGGTAGTGCAGATTCTTGGTTCTGATTACGAACTTAAAGATAAAGACGAAGCCCGAACTTATTTCAATGATATGAGACAACTTTTTATAGACTGGAACTATATCAAGTGGAACAGCAAGGAATTTAAGGCTTGCGAAAAGGCTATAGAAGATCATTATGCTTCAAAGAAAGGAACACTTTGTTCTGAAGCAAAAGCCGCATTAAAGGATGGTGAATAATTATGGGTAAAGTATACAGCAAAATTGAATCCATCACCGGTAGCGTTATTACTGTAAAAGCAACGGGCGTTGCATACGGAGAACTTGCCGAAATTGAAACTCGTTTTGGTAAATCACTGGCCGAAGTAAATAAGATTGATGATGATACAGTATCACTTCAGGTTTTTGCCGGAGGACGCGGTGTTTCAACAGGCGACCACATCAAGTTTTTGGGACATCAGATGGAAGTTTCTTTTTCTGATGATTTGCTTGGTCGTATTTTTAACGGTTCTGCAGAACCGCGCGATAAAGGACCGGCTCTTACAGACAGCCTCGTTACAATCGGCGGACCTTCTGTAAACCCGTCAAAACGTATCATGGC
>JABUUX010000092.1 GCA_021442965.1 Treponema sp. | reverse complement strand
GCCAATGGCTCGCAATGACATTTTTTCGTTAGTATTCTGGAGGTAATTCTCCAAGCTGGTCAAAACTGAATACAGGACCGTCTTTACAAACAAACTTGTCCCCAATATTACAGCGTCCGCATTTACCGATACCGCACTTCATTCGCATTTCCATAGTCGTGAAAATCTGTTCATCCTTGAAGCCAAGGTCTTTAAGAATTTTCAGTGACATATGAATAAGGATTGGAGGTCCACACATAATTACAGTCATGCCGGAATCAGGATTAAGTTCTGTAATAAATGGAGGAACAAATCCAACGTGTCCGTTCCAGCCTTCTTCTGCACGGTCAATTGTAATATCAATTGAACAGTTAGGCTGCTTTTTCCATTCGTTTTCCATTTCTTCAAAACGAACCAAATCAGCTTTTGATCTGGCACCATAAATTACCTGAATTTTTCCGTAGTTTGCACGGTTATCCATCATGTAATTAACAACTGAGTGAACCGGAGCAATACCAATACCACCTGCAATTACAAGAATGTCTTTTCCTTTAAGGGCGCCTTCTACAGGGAATCCGTTTCCGATTGGACCTCTTACACAGATTTCCTGACCGACTTCAGCAGCATGAAGCCATTCAGTAACGCATCCGCATTTCTTAATGGAAAATTCCATATATTCTTCAAGAGTAGGTGATGAAGTGATAGAAATCATTGATTCACCGACTCCCGGAACGATAAGCATTGCACACTGACCCGGAATATGTTTGAAAAGTTTTTTGCCATCTTTTCCAACAACTTTAAAAGTTTTTACATCCGGGGTTTCCTGTGTAATACCGATAATTTTTCCTACGTAAGGAATAAAAGATTCATTCATTTCCATATCCGTCTATTCCTCCGATTCATTATAAGCTTTGATTACTTTTACAATGTTCATATTGATTGGACAGCTTTCAAGACAGCGTCCGCATCCAACGCAAGAGAACATTCCTTCATGTGCCATTGGATAATACATAAGTTTATGCATAAAGCGCTGGCGGCTTCTTTCTTTCTGTGTGTGACGTGGATTTTCAGCAGCCATCTGGGTAAAGTCATTGTACATACAAGAGTCCCAGCAACGAACCTGACGAACACCGTTTCCTGTATCAAAGTCACGAACATCAAAACACATACATGTAGGACATACATAAGTACAGGTTCCGCAACCAAGACAGCTTTCTGAAATCTGATCCCAGATTTTACTGTTGAACATCTTCATCATTTCATGCTTTTCAAGTTTTGAAAGATCAAGGTGAGCAAAAGGAAGAGCTTCAATTTTTGAAGTAATTTCTTTTTTGCAAGATTCAACCGCTTTTTCATCAGAA
>JABUUX010000236.1 GCA_021442965.1 Treponema sp. | reverse complement strand
CCATTTCGGTTAATGAAAAATACTGTGCGTAAAGCTGGAAAACGTATCCGTCGTAAATTGTCTGGATATGTTTTTTGCGTTCGGTCAAAAGACCTTTGTCAATGTCAAATAAATCAATTTTACCACAGAGTTTGTATTTGTCTGAATAAACATCTATTGCCTGGAGAATATTCTTGTGTGTTGAATAACGTTTTTCATCTATGGCTTCGTGAACTGCTTTTCCGTCAAGCTGCTTTTGGGTGTAATAATATTCGGTACAGTAATTTCCATAAAGCTCGTGGTAGTAAATAGAAAGAGGGCAGAAAATAAAGTCATTCAGATATGTGATTTTAAGATATGATTCCATTGTTCTGCCCTCGAAATGTGCTTCAGGTTATATTTTCAGGTGAAATGTTTTCCAAAAAATTTTCATTTGAAATAACAGAATGCCCCAGTTCTTTTTCAGTCTGTTTTCTGGCGACTCCTGCAACTTTCCCGCCACGTTTTGCTACTTTTTTATTTTCAGAGAATGTTTCCGGTTTTTCCTGTTGTGATATTTCTGTTGTAACTCGTTCTCCGAGCATGGTAAAAATCAGTTCCAAATCTGTCATGTGGTCACGGAGATTCTGATTTTTCTTTGTAAGCCCTTTTACAGCTTTGTATTCTGTTGGAGTAAGCCCGAATGTTGCTTTTGAAATTTCTGCGGTAAGAATTGCATAATCGCTTTGTTTTTCAATTCCACGTTCTTTCCATTCGTCCGTAAGATTTTGCCTTATGGCAATTCCTCTGAGTCGTTTATCAATCCAGTCTTTTGAATACCCTTTCTGTTCATACAGATCTTTCATTCGATCTTGGGCAAGTTCCGGGTTTTCAATTTCAAGGATTCTTTCATATCCTACCTTTGCAAGCCATTGTTTGAACGGTTCTGCTTTAGGTGATGGAATAGACTGAATGATTCTTAATAGTGAACGGACATCTGCACAATCGGTATTATAAAACTTTCCGTCTGACGACTGCATTTTCAGTTGTCGACAAATTGTCGACAACTCAATTCCATCTTCTAAATGGACACGCTTTTTCATTTTGAACCAATAATCACGCGGATTAACACTGTCGGTTAGCACTTCAACAACATCAATCACCGAGAAATACCACTGCTGTTCATTCTCGTCCCATTCAGAGCGGATTTTTTTGTCTTCAAAAAGTTTTACTTTTTGTTCGGGATGATTATTTTGCATTATTTCGCTCCTGTACGAATTTGAACCATTCTGCGTTGGAAATATTTCCAAGATAGCCTTTGTCATTATTATTGAAGTTATTTTTCAAAAGATACAAACCTTTGAGAGCAATGTGGTATGCACCATTTGCATCTGCAT
>JABUUX010000369.1 GCA_021442965.1 Treponema sp. | reverse complement strand
AGCGTTTACGAAGGGATGGGGTTAAAAATGGCTGAATTTGGGTAATATGCCATGTGGCATAATGCAGAAAATATTGATTTTTAGAATTTATTTTTATAGGATAGCTGTTGCCTGAACGTCTGCCCAAAAGGAATGTTTATGGTAAATCTAAAAAACATTTTCAATCATTCACGCACTGATAATCCTGATAAGGACATGGACCTTTATGAATGGGATAAGCCTGTTTTCAAAAAGGATGATGTGCGGCAGTTGAACCACTTTTTAAAAAAGCTTGGTCGTATGAGGAATGCCACATGGCATTCAGATTTTTTTTATTCTAACGCTCAGAGATTTCCGGAATGGTATCAGAGGGTTTCGTTTATGGCTTCTTATTCCAACACAATGAAAAGTCATTTGCGGTACATCAAAAAGTATCTTGTTCAAGCTGATAAGAAAGAAGTTGAAAACAAGCCTGAACTTTTTGGAACACCGATTGAAGAATACGAAAAAAATATGGTTCCTCTTAATTTCAAGTTTGTTATTTCTCCTGAAAGTCAGACTGTAAATCTGGAAGCCTTGACCAGAACTTTCATCAAACAACTTGAATATCTGACAGGATATGAGTTTTATTGGGTCGGTGCAATTCATGAAAACACAGACAACCGTCACTGCCACGTGGCAATCAACGGTAAGGATAAGCACGGGAAAAAAGTTCGCTTTACAAAAGAAATGATAAAAAATCAGATGAGAGAATTACTGAGCAGACAGGTCACCATAATGATTGGCGAGCGTACTCCTCAAGAAATTGAAGAATCAAAGAACCGTCAGGTAAAATCTATGAGATGGACACAGTTTGATGAAGAACTGAAGAATCAGAGCTTTGGTATTTATTCGATGAACCTTCGCCCTTCCCTATCCAATCGTCTTTCTTTTCTTGAATCAATTGGTCTTGCTAAAAAGCAGGGAAAATGCTGGCTTGTAAATTCTGAAGCAGAAGATGTATTGAAAGCAACCGGTCGCTACAATACATTCTTTGAGGAATATATCAAGGATGACCCTCAGCCATTGAAATTGTATATGGGAGGTCCTGTTACCGGTCTGGTTACAAGAGTAATCACAATGGATAAAGATGAAAGTAATAACGATGCTGTTGTGATTAGAACGCGGGACGGTCGTGTTTATATACCGGTTTTTCAGATTCAGCATGAAACACTTGATGGAAAAATTATTTCTGTGGACAGTTCTTTAACAAACGGCATTGGTAAGACTGTAAGCGACAGAGATATTCATATTGTAAAAAATCCGGACAGTCGAGATGGAGTTGAACGGTAGATTTTATACACCGTAAGTCATCTTCAGAAGTTCCAGCCCTGTTTTTGTTTTGAAAACATTTTCCTT
>JABUUX010000121.1 GCA_021442965.1 Treponema sp. | reverse complement strand
TATTTTTCACTTCCAGGATACTGAGTTTCATCATCCACAAAATCATCTGCAGAAACATCAGCCATAAAAGTACTTCCAAAAGGCACTTCAGATTGTTTTGCCACAGAAAGTTTTTCTTCATTCTGATTTACCATCTTTAATATTGCTTCACGGGCTTCTTTCATTCCGTGATTATTTAAAACAGAAATTGGCACACAGATTGTATCAGGTTCATTTTTGCGGATTTCTTCTATAATTTTTACCGCATTATCGTAAGCACCTTCCACATCAATTTTGTTACAGAACACAATACGCGGTTTTGAAAGTAAATCTTCAGAATAATTTAAAAGTTCTTTTTTAAGTGTTTCATAAGCTGTAAAACAATTTGTTCCTTCAAATGTATCTGAAGCATCAATCATAAAAATAAGACAGCTTGTTCTGGTAATGTGTTTTAAAAACTGGTCTCCAAGCCCAAGTCCTTCACTAGCACCTTCAATAATTCCCGGAATATCCGCAATGATTACATCACTTTCATCATCTACTCTAAGAACACCAAGATTCGGAATTTTTGTAGTAAAAGGATATGGAGCAACTTTAGGTCTTGCATTTGTAAAAGCTGCAAGCAAAGAAGATTTACCGGCACTTGGAAATCCTACAAGACCTGCATCAGCCATGATAGAAAGTTCAACTCTAAGTTTGCGGGTTTCTCCCGGAGTGCCGGGATGTGCATAACGTGGAGCCTGATTTGTAGACGTTTTAAAATGAACGTTTCCCCAACCGCCCTTTCCGCCTTCCAAAAACAAAATAGGTTCATTTTCTTTTTCTGTAGTAAAATCGTGAATCAGTTCGTCGGTTTCAGCATCCCATACAGTGCTTCCAGGAGGAAGCGGCACAATTACATCTTCGCCGTCTTTCCCGTAGCGGTTCCAGCCCTGACCGTCTCCTCCGTTCTTTGCCTTAAAGCATTGCAAATGACGAAGTTTTGAAAGTGTACGCATATTTTTTTTGATAACAAAATAAACATTACCTCCGCGGCCGCCGTCTCCGCCATTAGGCCCCCCGTGAGGTATATATTTTTCCCGACGGAAAGAAATACATCCGTTTCCGCCCTTTCCGCTTCTTACTTCAATAAGTGCTTCATCAGCAAACCCAAAAGCCATAATATCTCCATAGATTCCGAAACAAATTCGGAATGACAGATAAAAAAAATAAGCCCGGCTTAAAATCACCGGGCTTCTCAAAGTGCTGTATTTACAAATTATTCTGCAACAGGTGTTACAGAGATAACTTTGTGGTTGTTTCTTTCTGAGTAAACAACGTTTCCGTCTGCAGTTGCAAACAGGCTGTCATCACCAGCTTTCATTACGTTGCTTCCAGGATAGAATTTTGTACCGCGCTGTTTTACGATAAT
>JABUUX010000301.1 GCA_021442965.1 Treponema sp. | reverse complement strand
ATTGCGGTGGTTGAGTTTATCGAAACCACCATTTGGTCACTTCGACTGGCTCAGTTACCGTGGCTATCTTTTACACTTGTTATATAATTGGAAACTATGAGATAATGAAGTTATGAATGTTTTTAAGAAAATTTATTGTCGTATTTTTCAAACTTGTTTTAAAATTGCCCTTCCAATTTTACCTTATAGAAAGCCTGATATTTTTTACACTACATCAGATTTGATTCCTGTTTTTACAGAAAGGAAAATCAGTTCAGTTCTTGTTGTAACAGATCAGAGTATCCGATCTTTGGGACTTCTGTCTGGAATGCTTAAAACTTTTGATGATAGCGGTATAAAATATGCAGTTTATGATAAAACTGTTCCGAATCCAACTACTACAAATGTTGAAGAAGCCAGAACGATTTATCTTGAAAATAGTTGCAGTGCAGTCATTGGTTTTGGCGGTGGTTCCAGCATGGATTGTGCTAAAGCTGTTGCCGCAAGAATTGCAAAACCTAAACAGTCGCTTGCAAAAATGAAAGGCATTATGAAGATTCATAAAAAACTGCCTCTTTTAATAGCAGTTCCAACAACAGCGGGCACGGGAAGTGAAACAACTCTTGCTGCAGTAATTACAGATGCCGATACACGTCATAAATATGCTATTAACGATTTTCCTCTTATTCCAAAGTATGCGGTTTTGGATGCTGATGTAACTTTAAGTCTTCCAGTTTCTGTTACCGCCTCTACAGGAATGGATGCTCTGACTCATGCTGTAGAAGCTTTTATCGGTAATACTACTACAAAAGAAACACGAGCAGATTCTTTACGCGCTGTCAAATTAATTTATGAAAATATTTTTACAGTTTGTACTGACGGTCATAATCGGGATGCAAGAAAAAATATGCTTGAAGCTTCGTTCTATGCCGGGGCGGCATTTACAAAATCTTATGTAGGCTATGTTCATGCTGTAGCTCACTCTTTGGGAGGAGAATACAATATTCCTCACGGACTTGCAAATGCAACTCTTTTACCATTTGTTTTGGAAGCTTATGGAAAAAAGATTTGGAAAAAACTTCATGTACTTGGTATTGCCGCAGGAGTTTGTACTTCTGATGAAAGTGATGAAATTGGGGCTAAAAAATTCATTGAATCTATAAAAGATATGAAGAAAAAAATTGGAATAGGAGATAAGCTTAAAGGCATTCGTAAAGAAGATATTCCAAAACTTTCGCGGTATGCAGATAAGGAAGGAAATCCATTGTACCCTGTTCCTGTTTTAATGAATGCAAAGGAACTTGAAAAATTTTATAATATTCTTATGGAGTAGGAGCCCCTTCCGGTAGCGGGACTGTCCAAAAAGTTCATATCGTAGTGTCATCCTGAACTCGTTTCAGGATCTCAATACCA
>JABUUX010000422.1 GCA_021442965.1 Treponema sp. | reverse complement strand
ACATCGTTCATTTCTACACCGTCGATGTAGAGTTTTCCGTCTGTGATGTCTTCAAGACCAGCAATCATACGGAGTGTAGTTGATTTTCCACATCCAGATGGTCCTACGAATACACAGAATTCTTTGTCTTCGATTGTGATATTGGCATTATCAACGGCGCGAACTCCACCGTCGTAAACTTTACCAATACCTTTAAGTTCTACTTTTGCCATTTGTCAGGCCTCCTAAAGGGTTATATTATTAGAATCATTTTAATCCCAAAAGGAAGCAAAGTCAAACTGAATTTTCCTGCTGTTTACAATTTATATATTTATCAGACCCTTTCCAATCACAAAAAGAATTATCAGAATAAGCGAAGGAAGAAAATTCGCCGTTTTAATTTTTGTAAGTCCCACCAGATTCATGCCTATCATAATAATCATACAGCCGCCACAACCTGTAAGCTCTGCAATCATTTCGTCAGAAACATAAGGCTTAAGCCAGATAGAAAGAAGTGTCAGAGCCCCCTGGTACACAAGAATAGTCAGAGCGCTGAAGGCAGTTCCAAGCCCCATAGAAGCAGCAAAAGAGATGGCCATAAATCCGTCCAAAATGGATTTTGTAAAAATAATGGAATAATCTTTCTCAACCCCCGCATTAAAAGAACCTATAATAGACATAGCTCCAACACAAAAAAGCATAGAAGAGTTCAAAAAAGCATACGCAAAATTCTTAGAATTATTTTCCACCAGTTCCACATCACTTTCATTTGCTTTTTTTCTATAAATAAGATTTTCCAGAACCTTACCCATTTTCAAAATGGCACCGTCAATATTTAAAAAATACCCCACAATTCCGCCCAAAATTAAAGACAAAGACAAAAAAACAACATTCTGAAACTTAAACGCCATCTGGAACCCCAGAACTAAAGTAACAATCCCTGCTGCCGTTGTAATCATTTTGGAAAGTTCTTCTGTAAAAAGTTTTGAAAACAAAAGTCCAATGATTGAACCCAAAATTACCGCACCGCAATTCACATAAACAGCAAGCATTTTTTTTCCTCCAGATTTAATTTTATTAAAGATTTTAAGCGGGCGTTCCCCTTCACTCGTATATACTCGTTCGGGTCGGGGCTTTCAGGGTTCCGGCATTCGCCTTCATTCTGAGCTACGGCACTTGAGGCAGCTACGCGGCATTTGAGCCAGCTATGCGGTACTTGAGTCAGCTACGCGGCACTTGAGTCAGCTATGCGGCACTTGAGCCAGCTACGCGGTGGTTGAGTTTATCGAAACCACCGAAGCTCAGAACGGCTTCGCCGCCCTTACACCCCCTAACGCATTTTAAACAAAAAAAAAGATTGCCTTAAACAGCAATCTTTTATGCGGAGGAGCCGACTTGAACGGCCACGGCTCGCGCCACTACCACCTCAAAGTAG
>JABUUX010000452.1 GCA_021442965.1 Treponema sp. | reverse complement strand
CGTCAGCTATATTCACTGGTTATAGGAAAAGTATTCAGTAAAAGTGAACTTGGGGAATTTAATAAAGGTGAGCAGTTTCCGAATATGATTGAATATACTTTGGACGGTTCTATTCAGGGGGTAATGCTTCCAACGCTTAGTGCTCATAACGGAAATCCTGAAAAAATAAAATCTATTTTAAGAAAAACTGTTACTTCAAGTTCATATCTTATCATCGCTTGTATGTTTGGAATGGCAGCTGTTTCTAAGAATCTGGTGCTTGTATTACTTACAGATAAATGGCTTGGCTGTGTTCCTTTTTTAATGCTTTCATGTTTATTTTATTGTCTTTATCCGATTCAGTTTTCAAACCAGACAGCCATTAATGCAATGGGACGGAGTGATATTTATTTAAAACTTGAAATTATAAAAAAAGTGATAGGCATTGTTATTCTTTTTGCTTCAATTCCTTTTGGTCTTATTCCTATGGCATGGGGCAGGGTGATTGCTGGCTTTATTTCTGTAGTTATCACAGTGATTCCAAACAGAAGACTTCTGGATTATAGATTTAGAGAAGTGATTTCTGACGTAGCACCTTCCTTTTTGTGCGGAGTTTTAATGTTCTGCGTCGTATATTTTATTCAGTTTGTTATTCCATTAAATCCGTTGTGGGTTTTATTGATTCAAGTTTTGGTTGGTGTTGTGGTGTATCTATGTGTTTCTGTTTTGTTTAGGGTAAAGGCATTGGGGTACGTGTGGGATGAAATGAAACAGAAGTTTGGGAAGAAAAGGGGGTGAGAGTGGAATGAAAATAGCACAGTTTATTCTTACATTGGGGCTTGGTGGTGCGGAGGCTGTGGTCAGAGATTACGCCATTGAGCTTGCAGAACGTGGCCATCAAGTTGAAATTATCGTTTTATTTCCAATGATGCATAATTCAAACGAAAATAAACTCAAAGAAAAAGGAATATCAATTCGATGTATTTATGAAGAGATTTTTTTTATAAAGAAATTCAATGCATTTTTCAGAATTATCAGGAAACCTTACAGAACGTTTCTTGTTAGAAATTGGATTACAAAATATGTCAATTCAAATAAACCAGATGTACTTCATTGTCATTTGGGGTTGTTGCGCTATATACCTTGTGGGATTTGCAGACAAAACAAGACAAGATTATTTTTTACATGCCACAACGAAGTAGAATATTATTTTGGAAACAAACGAGACCCCGATTTTATTTCTGCAAATAAATTGATTCAAAGTGATGATTTGCACTTTTTTGCTCTTCACGACAGAATGAGAAATGAACTTAATAAATGTTTTGGCGTAGACACTACTGAAGTAATGCTGAATCCAATAGATTTGAATCGGTTTCAAAACCCAAGAAAATCAAAATCTGAAATTCGAAAACAATTTGGAGTGTCAGAAAATGATTTTCTTGTTTT
>JABUUX010000074.1 GCA_021442965.1 Treponema sp. | reverse complement strand
AACATCGATTATTGCTGAAAGTGAAAGTTTCCAGCCAAAAGAAAATAGATGTTTAAGCCTGCTCCAAGAAAACTGTAATTTAGGTCTCCACTTTACTGTAAACCATAAAATTAATGTAATTAAAAAAGAATTAACAAGCTGCTGTGTAACAAGAGTCCACACCCCAAAACCTTTTACAGCCATTACAACACCAACAGCACAAGAAGCTATAGTGCCCCCCATATTACTGAAAAAGAATTTTTTGAACTGCATGGTTTTCTGTACCATTGCAAACTGAACGGCATTAACAGCATCAAAAAACAAAACCACAGAAAGAATGCGAATTATATCTTTCAGTAAATCCATTTTATAAAAGCTTGCTATAAAAGGAGCTGTAAAAAATAGAATTACATATAAAACCGCAGAAATAAAAAATATCAGATAAAAAACAGAATTAAAATCAAGTTCGTCGGAATCTTTTTTTTGAACAAGAGCCGTATTGAATCCGCTTTGAATAAAAACATCTGAAATTGTAATAAAAGCAAAAACAATAGCCATTATGCCGTAATCTGAAGGGCAAAGAATTCTAGCAAGGACAATCTGAACAACAAAACGGATTATCTGCGTTCCGCCTACTTCCATAAATTTCCATAGTAATGAACTGAGAACTCTGTTTTTTGAAACATCACCTTGAATTATCTTTCCAGACTCTTCAGAATTTTCTTCATTAGCCATAATTTTATTTTTTTACCTTTATTATTTTTTCACGTTTATCATATACAAGTGAATCAGCTTCTATAACGCCTTTTACTACAGTTCCCGCTGCAACCACAACATTGTCACCAATCCTGCTTCCTCTAAGAATTACAGAATTAGCTCCAATCCAAACGTTATTGCCGATTACAACATCATCAATAATAAAGTTTTCTTCCAGATTTTCACTTTTATAATCATGGTCGTGGTCAAAAATATTTACATTCTGCCCCAAAATAACATGATTCCCAACAGTTATATTTTTCTGTGCATTCAAAGAACAGTTGTCATTAAAAAAACAATTGTCTCCCAGAGTAATCTTTCCGCCGTTATAAGCTCGGATAGAAATATTATTCCGGCTTCTGAATCCTTTTCCAATTGTTACATTTGATTTCGGTTTTATTCCGATGTGAAAACTTCGGTTCATTTTTGGAATTGATTTGAACCTGATTCTTCTAAAATTTAAAATTTTATATATCGAGATTTTCAACAATCCAAAAACAATGCTCAAAAAATCAAAAATCATAAGTCCGCCTTTGAAATAAGTTCATCATATTTATTTTCAAGAACAACTGCATTTTTTCTGATGTTAAATCCGTTTTTAGTGCATATGTCAAAATTATCTTTTCTTTCTTCTCTTCTGATTTTTAAAATCTCTTTACCCCAGTCTTCAGTATATTCAATGGGTAAAAA
>JABUUX010000178.1 GCA_021442965.1 Treponema sp. | reverse complement strand
AATGTAATTGAAACACGTTCAACTGTAAAAGATATTCACGTTGAAATTTGTTCTGCATGTCACCCATTCTACACAGGAAAACAGAAACTTGTTGACACTGCCGGACGTATCGACCGCTTTAACAAACGCTACGGAATCAAAGCTGAAAATAAATAAAGCTGATTTTTGGTGTAAAAGCCGTCTTCGAAAGAAGGCGGTTTTTTTTTGTTTTATTGAATTATTTATGGTATAATGAAAAAACGTTTCAACTTGGTGGTTTTATAGTATGTCCAGTGCAATAACTTTGATTTGTCTTTTTTCTATGGTAGCTTTGCCGTCTTTATTAAATACTCTTGCTTATCCTGTTTCACACAGTTTAAGCATGTGTATTTCAAATTATATTGTAAAAGTCTGCGCACCGCGTCTTTTTGCAGTTTTGAATTGTTACAGGCATTTTCATTTTTGGGGATACAAGGAAGGTGTAGACCTTCCAGAGAACTTTATAATTCTTTCAAATCACCAAAGTTTGTTAGACATTCCTGTTTATATGAATTTTTTCAGAGACAGGGATGTTAGATTTGTTGCAAAGGATGCACTTTCCCGTCATATACCTTTAATTTCTGAAATGCTTCGAACACAGGAACATTGTATGATTCCAAGAAAAGCAAAGCCTATGGAAGCAATGAAATATATGGACAAATTTGGAAAAAGGGTAGTTGAACGGAATCAGATTCCTATTATTTTCCCTGAGGGAACCAGAACTCGAGATGGTAACGTTGGTAAATTTTATTCAGCAGGTTTCCGTAAACTTTCAGAAAGTTCAGGTCTTCCTGTTGCAGTATGCGCTTTGGATGGAGGATGGGAACTTAGAGATCTTCCAAAAATTATGGTAAATCTTAAAAACGGGTGTTACCGTGTAAAGGTGTTAAAAGTTTTTCCATGTCCAAGAACAAAAGAAGAACAGCAGCAGATTCTTGATGAATCAAAAATTCTTATTCAAACTCAACTGGAAAAATGGAGAAAAATGCCTTCTGACGTAAGATAGAGCTTATTTTTCATATAGGTTTCATCTAATGTCAAATAAACTTGAGTTTTTGAAAGTTGTTCTGTAATTGACACTGAAGTTTCTTTTTATTAATATATATATCTAATATTTAGATGGAGGCAAAATTATGGCTGGAGCAAGTAAAAACTCTCGTACTACAGTTGCAACACAGAAATTTATGTGCCCGGATTGTAACGGTGAAATCATAATGAAAACTATGTATGAAGGCGGAAAACTTAAAAATATCGCTGAATGTCAGGGTTGCAAACGTGTTGAAAGACGTCCAAAAGACTTCAACAAATAATCTTTAATTAATTTGGTAATTTTTTTTAATATAAACTTATAATGGGGGTTCCCTTTGGCTACTAAACAAACATCTGCACAGAAAAGACACAAGCAGAGCGA
>JABUUX010000340.1 GCA_021442965.1 Treponema sp. | reverse complement strand
TACGTAAAGCTTGAATTTTCTACTGTCACCGAATCTTCAATTTCTACGGCTTTTGTAATCCAGTGTTTGGCATATTCTTTTACGCGCTCTTTTGAATCAAGCGATTTTGCATAATCGAGTTCGGGAAGTTCATTTAAATTCTTGGAACACCAGAATGTCTGTACAAGGACCGGTCCGTCCGAGAAAACTTCAAGGTCATTTCCGCCCGACTTCAGAAGTGAATGAACTTTGCTTGGGAACTGTGAAGGATCTGCATAGTAGTCCGGGTAAATGATCTGGGTGAAGGCACTGGATATGTGTTGTTCATTACTACCATTTATTTTACTATATCCCAGCATATTAATTCGAACAAATTTTTCTGAAAACTTATAGCTCGTATCAGTCGTACATAAAGATTTCTCGAAATACAAATTATAAGACCCAGCAGATGTAAGTGATAAAAACGTACCAATATATTCTTCACCCACAGTACCAGATGACCAAAGGTGATCGTTCACACCAATAGAATTAGCATAAATATTTACTTTTTCAGACGAAAACTGCCCAAAACCGAGATATTTGGCACTATCTGAATCGTACTTAATCTCAAGAGATTTTTCATATATATTCGGAATCTTCCAGTACGAATAAGTTCGATTGTCTTTTTTATCCTCTGCCATCATGCATAAGGTATAGAAACCTTCTTCCAGATAATCATAATAAAGTCGGGGTACAGCCCCTATATTCATTTCATATTTTTTTAATTCGTCTTCTGAATATTGAATATATTCTGTCTGATCTGGTAAAAACTTAACAAACCAGTAACTGATTATTTCTTTTCCGTTTTCATTTTGCTTTACACCAGATGGAAAATCATTTACAGAATCAATTTGAATACTCCCGGCTTTTCGAGTCGAAAACGAGAATAGAGAAGGAAACACAGGTCCTATATTATCAATAGTACCTAAATTAACTGTTTCAGTTTTTGTTGATTCGCGGGTATTTCCTTCGTTATCCATGACTACTACTGAAATTTCACGATTCCCACTATTTTGAAAAACTCCAGTAGCAGTCTTTGTTTGCAGGTCAAATGATGCATAGCTTAATTCATTGTTATTAGTATTCTTATAACATGAATAATAAAAATATTGTTCATCAAAATTAAAATCATCTGAAAGACTTACAGTAATATTAACTGTACCAGTACTTGATCCTCCACTTTCACACGAAACTGTAAAATCTGAAGGAATAATATTTTCAGGAATTTTTGTTTCATCATTAATAACTTCAGCCGTATTCAAAGCATTTGGATTGTTTGTTACTCTGATTACAACAGGATCGGAAAGTGCACTAAAATATTTTTCTTCCCCATAATCAGAATACGGAATTACATATACGTAATAATCTCCAGCCGGTCTGAAAGTACTTTCATTTGATAGATTAATAGTATAGT
>JABUUX010000424.1 GCA_021442965.1 Treponema sp. | reverse complement strand
CAAATACACCTTTAATCTCAATTAATTATTAATACATAATAAATAATATATTACTTATTATTTTTTCCCGGAATAAATTATATGCTCACCCATTTTATTTTTTTCATCCCCGAAATCAGAATAAAAAGATACTTGAAAAGCTTCAATAGTTACAATTTTAAATTTACTTTCTCCTCCAGTTAATTCATTTTTTCCTGCACCTTTGCCATAATTTCCAGGAAAAATTGAACTACCTTCATACGATAAAAAAAATTGAGGAATATAAAGATCCTCATTTCCAAAATTAATTGTATCATAATCATTACAATATATTGCTTCATCTTCTTCATTTGGATTAATATCAAATATTTTTTTAGAATCTAAATTAAATAAAAATGCACATTTATCTGATCTCACACCTTCTATTATAGTCGAAATAAGTCCTACAGTATTAGGTGTAAAATTTTCTGAAGTATATCCTCCAAATCTATTCCCGTTTTCTGTTTCTATTAAGACTAATAAATGATAAAAATCAGTTTTTTCATGAAAATCAGATGAATAATCTCCGTGAATATTTGAACTAAAAACTAATGCTAAATCGACTTTACCTAAAGCATCACGTAAGAATTCAAATTCATCAACATTTCTTATTATATCGCTTTTATATGGATAGAATAAATTATTTAATATGCCTTCAACATGATTAGGACTTTCATAAAAATTAACTACAATAGGGCTTAGTTTTTCAGTTTCTTGTTGAATCAAAACTTTATGACAGCTTCGGAAAAGAAAATGTGGCAGTTATCAAGACTGACTTTATCGGGTCAAGCTTCTCAAAAACACTCGCCGGAAAATCAATCCTTATGCTGTGTCTTACAGTGCTTTTGATCTGGGTTTATGCTGCAATCCGATTCCACTGGGATTTTGCTCTCGGTTCTGTAATTGCATTGATTCATGACTCTTTGATTATGATGACTTTCATTATCTGGACTCAGATGGAATTTTCAACTACAGTTCTGGCTGCAGTTCTTACAATTATCGGTTATTCTATCAACGCCACTGTTGTTATTCTGGACCGTGTAAGATACAACCTCAAGATGATGGATAATGTTGAATCTTTCAAGGATATTTTGAACCAGTCTTTGAGTGATACATTACTCCGTTCAATTTTGACAACTGTAACGACTTTGTTTGCTGTTATTGCACTTTTTGTATTCACTACAGGAAGTATCAAAGATTTCTCACTTGCATTGATTGTAGGTTTGATAAGCGGTATGTATTCTTCGATTTTCATTTCAAGTGCTTTCATTATGGCTTGCCGTAAAAACTGGAAACCGGAATTCGGAGTTCACCATTCTTTGGAAACAGCTCAGAAAGACAGTGAATAAAGAAAAAGGTAATAGATAATAAATAATAAATAATAAATGCCTGAGGCGGACGGGCGGTGTAAAAGC
>JABUUX010000475.1 GCA_021442965.1 Treponema sp. | reverse complement strand
AAATTCTTTTCTTTGCATTCATCAGACACAATATCCAGCTGTTGGGAATCTGCGGTAGAATAAAGAACTCTTCCTAAATCGTGAAACAATCCTTTTATGTAAATTTCTTCTGATGAAACAGAATCTTCTGCAGCAAGATTTCTGGCAAGATTAAATGAATAAAATGCAATTCTGGATGAATGATCCCAAAGATTAAGTTCATCATCTAAAGCGCTTATAAACCTTAGCGTCTGATTTTTCTGGCTGTAAAGAAGTCTTAAGGTTTCCATCCCAATAATTTCCAGAGCTTTAGGAAGGGACAAACAAGGAATTTTCATAACACTGTTTACATACTGCAAAGCAATGATAGAAAGAGATATATCTTTACTGATTTTTTTAGAAAGTTCAGGGATGGTAACGCACGGTTCATCAAGCAGCCGGTTGATTTCATCAATTTTTGAAGGGAATACAGGAATAGATTTTACTGTATCAACAAAAGTTCCTGACAGAGCTTTAATAGAGTCATCCTGTTCTTTATTTACCGGAAGAATAATGCGAGTAACGGTTTCTCCATCGTTTGAAATAACTTGATAGTTTTCTTCGGTAAGACCGATTTTTTCAAGCATAAGGATGATAATAACAATTCCAAGACCTGCACCTTCTGAATCATCAAGAATGTGATTCAAAACTTCATCAACGGAACTGTATTTTTCTGCACGTGCTATTTTATCGTGAATACGTTTGTATTCGAAAAGAGAAAGCTCGCGGTTATTATGGATTTCAATTTTGATTTTATCTTTGTATTCCTGAAGAACTAAGCGAACGTAAAGTCCTTCTTTCTTTTGAATCTGGAGCCAATAATTTATGTTATCAAGAGTGTCGCGTTTGAAGTTTTCCATGCCGCGTTCATAGTCATCTGCATTATTAATATCAAGCCCGTTCTCTTTGAAATAAATCCATTTTGTGTTTGCTTTTTTTGCATTAGTAATTAACTCGCCCAAACAGTAACTGAGACTTGCAGCCATCTGATCCTGATGACATTCAGACAAAAATATGGAAAGTACATCCTGCATGTATAATTCCATAGAGCGAGGAAGTGTATATGTAGTAATCGAAATAGGAAGCCAAAGACGGATTGAAGATTTAATCTTTTCCTTGTCTATACCCTTTTTATTATCTTCGTACACCATTTTGATATTTTAGATATTTTAACACGGGTTTGTTAAAAAAGGAAGTACCCTTAGGAAATTTACCTATTTGACTATTGAAATTTATGGTGTAAAATAAAAGTTACACTTGAGAAAAACCGTCACCTTGAATTCAGTGACGGCTCAAACAGGAGAAAATCATGATTGGAAACGTACCAAAAGTAAAACTCGGTATCATTGCTGTAAGCCGCGACTGCTTTATTATTTCTCTTTCAGAGAAACGCAGAGCCGCAATTGTAAAGGCTTATGGAAAAAC
>JABUUX010000134.1 GCA_021442965.1 Treponema sp. | reverse complement strand
AGTCCTTGTGCACAATTTGTTTTGTTTGCAAAAACTTTTGCGGTAGAAATAAACAAATCAGAACGAAGACTGTCGATGTATTCCAAATCTCCCTGGTCGATGTCAAATGTTTTTTCAGCATTTTCCAGTTCCGCATCTTTCCCCGCCTTCTTGTAATTGAACGCTGCACTCACCCCTGTATACAAAAGGGAAGAAAGCATTGTGATTGGAGTTGCACCTGGAACAAAAATAGAACCGAAACTGTTCAGACAACCGAAAATTGCATTCTGCTTTTTCTGCTTCAGAATTCTCAAAAGCATCTCACGTTCGTTTTCATTCAATTTTAAATATGTCAATGATTGCAAAAGTATTTCATAGGCAGAAATCAAGTCAGGGTTTTGCAATGACGTCGGATTTATATTGTTGATTACCGCATTGAATTCATCTTCCAGTAAACCTCGGCTTTTGCCATTTACGATTTTTGCTACAGAAAATTGAATATAATTAATGAGTTCAACAGCTGTCTGTTCAGATAGCAAATCATTTGACTGTCCGTTTGATGAAACAATTTTTTCTTCTGTAATTACAGGATTTGTTGCTGTCTGATTCTCCTGCTGGATATTTGTTTTTGTTCCACATTCGGGGCAAAATTTTGCACCGTCGGAAAGTTTGCAACCACAATTACTACAAAACATAACATTTACCTCAATAACCTAGAACAAATACATGCTTTCCATTGCCACATAGAAAAACATAATACAGGTGATAACAAGTCCGATGATTCCGCCGATACCAAAAGATTTTCCTTTTTTCGGGAATTTTTTGTGATTTATTATCCATCCGATTAATCCGACAATAGGAAACAATACACTGAGAATGAATCCACCAATGCTGATTTTATCTCCAGTTGTATTCTTGTTTGCTGGTTTCACTGTCTTTTTAGAAGCACTGACAGTATTTGTTTGTGTTTCTTCATTTAAAGCTCTGCCGCATCCGCTACAAATAACTGCATCATCTGGCAATTCCTGTCCACAAAATTTACAAGTCATAATATTATTCCTCCAAAAAACACTACAATAAGTCGTAATTATTCTACGATATTATTTATTACAAGTCAACGACAATATTGAGTATTATAAACGTAGTATCGTAATACAGTTTTATGGAAATTTTAGAAAAGATTAGAAATTTAAGATTGGAACGCAACTGGTCAGAATATCAGCTGGCTGAAAAATCAGGACTTCCGCAATCCACGATTTCGTCCTGGTACAGAAAAGATATGCTCCCGTCCATTTCTTCTCTCGAAAAAATCTGTGAAGCATTCAATATTACTCTTGCACAATTTTTTACATCAAACAGCACAATTGAACTTACTGAAAAGCAGAATGCTTTACTTTCAGAATTCAACCGTCTTTCGCAAAATCAACAAGATGGGTTACTGCAATTTTTGCAAACTTTGTAATTACTTATG
>JABUUX010000453.1 GCA_021442965.1 Treponema sp. | reverse complement strand
TTTAGAATTTCCATGCAGCGCTTGAGTTCTTTCTGGAACTGGAAAAGTTTAACGTGTTCTCCTGTGATATTTTGAAGGGAAGCCCGTATAAAACTTTCAAGGCTGATTCCCGGTACTTCAAGCGGACTTTGAAAACTCATGAATAGTCCGGCTTTTGCACGCTTGTCTGTAGAAAAGTCAGAAATGTCTTCTCCGTTGAAAATGATTTTTCCCGATGTCATTTTGTAAACAGGATTTCCCATAAGGGTATTTCCAAGGGATGATTTTCCCGCTCCGTTCGGTCCCATTAGAACGTGAACTTCTCCGGGGTTAATCTTTAGATTAAGATTCTGGAGGATTTCTTTTCCATCAACTCCGGAACAAATATTCTGAACGTCAAGCAATGCCATAGCTACCTCAGTGAACTGCACTTTTACGGTTAATAATGCATAATTCACAATTCACGGATTGTGAAAGTGTTTTGTATAAGTGCAAAATGTTTAAATATAAAATTATGTAATTAAAATGTTATCAAATTTTTGGACTATTCTCAATTACTGTATTTCCTGATATATCGGGGAGTTATGTTATAAACATGCTTTGATTTTGTATCTAAAATGATTGCATAAAAAGAGTGCCTTCAGTAGTCTTTTACTATGCTTTATATTTTTGATATTGGTGGAGTAGTAACTTCTACTTTTGACTATAATCAGGTTTTTGACAGGCTTGGTGTAACTTCTGATGATTTTTTTTCTATTTGTAAAACTGAATCCCGAAATTTATGGGATGAACTGCAGTGCGGATGGATTTCTAATGATGAATTCTGGTCTGTTTTTCAAAGGACCTCCGGTATAAAAATTGATTATGATTATTTCAGACTTCTTTTTCATCCTGTAATGATTGAAGGAATTGAAGATCTTATAAAAGATTTAAAAAAGAGAGAACCTTCGTGTCGTGTAGTAGCGGGAACTAATACTATTCAAAGTCATTATGAAATTCATATTGAAAGAGGTGATTATGCACTTTTTGATTCTACTTATGCTTCTAATAAAATTCACCTTGCAAAGCCCAGCACAGATTTTTTTAAAGTGATTTTGGACGCAGAAGGTGTAAAACCTTGTGATGCTTTTTTTACTGATGATAAAGCCGGAAATTGTCTTTCGGCCGAAAGTCTTGGAATAAAGACTTACTGTTTTGACAATGTTTCAGAACTTAGAAAAAAACTTGGTTTTTAAGTATTAAATAAATTTTACAGGTGGAAAATTATGGTTCGTGTTTTTTTGAATGCAAAAGAAGAAAAAGAAATTTTACAGGGATTTTTATGGGTTTTTGATAATGAAATATCTCATATAAAATATCAGAAGTGTGAAGGCGGGGAGTGGGTTAATGATTCTCTAAAAGACTGTACAGTTCCTGACGGGACGATAGTTGAAGTGTGCAATAAAGCCGGAGGATTTTTGGGAACAGGAGTTTT
>JABUUX010000465.1 GCA_021442965.1 Treponema sp. | reverse complement strand
GTTTTTCCGCCGTACATGGAAACTGACGAGGCTTACAGAATTGAACTGGACTGGGAAGAAATTGTGCGTATCCGACGCTTTGATGTAATGAACGGAACTACAAATGAAGAACTGGATGAAACGGTTTTTTACCCGGCAAAGCACTTTGTTGTTCCTCAGGATAAACTCCGCGAAGCTACAGACCGCATTCAGGCAGAACTTGATTTAAGACTTGAAGAACTTCAGTCTCAGAAAAAAATCCTGGAATACGAACGGCTTAAAACCCGCACTACTTACGATATTGAAATGCTCCGTGAAATGGGCACCTGTCCCGGAATTGAAAATTATTCAGCACCGATTTCAGGCCGCAAGAGTGGGGAACCGCCTGCAACTCTTCTTCATTATTTTCCAGATGATTTTTTGTGCCTGATAGATGAAGCCCATGTTTCTGTTCCACAAATTGGAGCCATGTACGAAGGTGACAGAAGCCGTAAAATGAACTTGGTAGATTTCGGTTTCCGCCTGCCAAGTGCTTTGGACAACCGTCCGCTTAAATTTGAAGAGTTCAGTAAAAAAATGAATCAGATTATTTACGTTACTGCAACTCCCAGAAAAGAAGAAATCAAACAGAGTACTCAGGTTGTAGAACAGCTTATCCGCCCTACAGGACTTTTGGATCCGATTGTCGAAGTGCGTCCTAGCGAAGGGCAGATGGAAGATATTTACAGGGAAATAAAACTCCGTATAGAAAGAAATGAACGTTCTCTTGTTCTGACACTTACAAAAAAGATGGCAGAAGATTTAACTGATTACCTTACGGAACTTGGACTTAAGGTAAAATATATCCATTCAGAAATCGATACTTTTGAACGGGTTGAAATTTTGAAGTCCCTCAGAACTGGGGAAGTGGATGTACTTATTGGAATCAATCTTCTTCGTGAAGGAATTGATCTTCCCGAAGTTTCTTTCATTGCACTTTTGGATGCAGATAAAATCGGATTTTTAAGGTCCGAAACTTCACTTATTCAGATTATAGGGCGAGCGGCACGAAACGCAGAAGGTATGGTTGTGATGTATGCCGATCATATGAGTCCTGCAATGGAAGCCGCCATAAAAGAAACTAAGCACAGACGCGAAGTTCAGGAAGCCTACAATAAAGAACACGGCATTACACCAAAGACAATCCGAAAAGCGGTAGAAGATATTCTGGAACATCAGGCAAAAGATGCGGAACAGGCGGCAGAGGAAGAAATTGAAATTCTAAAGAACAAATCAAATCTGCTTAATCCTAAAGACCGTAAAGCTCTCATAACCCGCCTTAAAAAAGAAATGGCCGCTGCGGCAGATATAATGCAGTACGAGATTGCCGCAAAATACAGAGATGAAATAAAGGAATTGGAAAAATTGTAAGCGGCAATCTCGTTTGCCTATAGGAAAAGATATAAGTCGCCGCTTATGCGGCTTGGGCATACGAG
>JABUUX010000141.1 GCA_021442965.1 Treponema sp. | reverse complement strand
ATACAGTTTTGGCTGGAGTATGGACGTTTATGATGTAATCGACATTCAGTATTCTGCAAACGTTTGTACGATAACTCCAAAACAGAGCGGAAGTGCAACAATTACTATCAGTCATCCAAAAGCAGCTTATGACCAGCAAGTTATTGTAAATGTTCAGGAGTACACGGAATTTGCATTCCCACAGAACTCTGCAACTATTACTCAGGGAACAGTCGGTTTCTTGAATATGCAGGTGCCCGTTACAAGTGTTACAACTCATGTTGAATATTCAGTTGATAATGCTGCAATCTGTTCTCTAAGTGGAACTAAATCAGTTGCCCAGCTAACTGGTATAAAGGCTGGAACAACAACTGTGCGTGCGAAACTTATTGCAAGTTCAACAGGTGTTGTTCAGTCTTCAAGTGAAATGCTTGTTTATGTTAAGGAAGCTCCTGTAAATGCTGTGTTCATTACCTCGAGTTCAACAATCTTTACTGTTAATAAAGGTAAGAGCCAGACTTTGAGTGCAACATTGAGCGGAAGCGGAATCACAACTACAGACCAGTATAATCTTAAGTGGAGTACAAAAGATACAGACGTAATTTCAATTACCGGCATCTCAAGTGACGGAACGGTGAAAGGACAGTCAATTTATATTACTGCCTTAAAGCCAGGAGAGGCTCTTATAACCTGTTCACACGAAAAAGCCGCAAGTGATTTACAGTTTTATGTGGTAGTACCTGGAACTGCAGAAAAACTTGTTACGTTAAATAAAACCTATATGACGCTGACTAAAGGTTCATCTGGAACTGCTCTCAAAGCAAACATTGATAACGCTGAAAGCTCTGCTGATTACTATGAACTTGAGTGGACTGCAGATAAAGTAAACGGAAATGAAATTGTCCGCATTATGGGTAATGGTCAGAATGTTACTGTTTATCCGATTGCAGTTGGAGAAACTACAGTAAAATGTCAGCTGCCGAATTCTGATAAAATTGCAAAATGCACGGTAATTGTAGAAGCCGGAAAAAGTTTATCTTTTGAAACATCAAGCAAAAAAGTTCAGCCTTTCCATTCAAAAAAAATTAAATATCTTGTAAGCCCTCCAGATGCAGTTCTTACTTGGACAACATCTCAGGATGATGATTATTTTGATTTCAATGATTTGGGTTGTAATTCTGAAGGTGTCGGTTATGTTGAAGTAAGTGGATTGAAAGAAGGTTCTGGTACTTTGGCATGTGTTACGGATGGTTCAGCAAAGGCTTCTGTAACGATAAAAGTACTTTGGGAATATGCATTTGATGTTACCCAGAGTTCTATAAGCGGAACACCTTCAAAACAGTACACAATCAATTACTCAGTTAATCCTGCTGATGCTAATATTTCGGTAACAACTTCAAACCTTGCGACATTGAATGTAAATCGTGAAATGGGGGATGTTGAAGGTGACGGAGTAAAAAGATACACGGGTAAAGGAACT
>JABUUX010000248.1 GCA_021442965.1 Treponema sp. | reverse complement strand
GTTTTTATGGTGCGAAAAGTATTTAAAAAAATTGAAAGTATCTGATAAAAGCGGAGTGATAAAATCGCAGTGATAAAAGCGGACTGAAAAATTTTATTTTGAATCTTACAAATTCAATGTTAGACTTTTTAATATGAAAAGAATTTTAATCTCTATATTAACAGCTTGTATTTTTTCTGGTTTGATTTTTGCTGCCGAATATGAGGCAACTAATGAAAACGTAAAACTGCTGGGTCGTACTTATTATGACGGAAATGTTTTGTGGAATTGTTTTTCTGCAACAGGAATTTCTTTTGAAACAGATTCATCAAAAGTGGAGATTACTTTAGCAGGAGATAATAAAGCAAACGGGCAGCCGGTAGAAGGGAACACAAATATTTGCCGTGTTGGAGTTTTTGTTGACGGTAAAAGAACTCATAATATTCTTATGCAGAATCGGGAAGAAAAAATTCTTGTTTTTGAAAATGAATCTGGTGAACATAAAATTGAAATTGTAAAATTATCAGAAAGTACAAGTTCTGTTTTTGGAATTGACTGTATTACAATAGATGATGGAACAAAAATTTATCCTTCAAAAAATAAAAAAGTGAAGATTGAATTTATAGGAGATTCCATTACATGCGGTTATGGAGTTGATGATGAAGACCGAAACCATCATTTTTCAACACAAACTGAAGATGCAACAAAAACATATGCATATAAAACAGCACAGGCTCTTGATGCTGATTACAGTATGGTAAGCTGTTCTGGTTGGGGAATTATTTCGGGATACTCAGGGGATGGCTTAATTAAAGACAAGCAGGTTATGTCTTTGGCATATGATAAGACAGGATTTACTTATAATTCTTTTGGAAAAAAATGTTTTTTGGGGCAGAGGCTGCCTTGGGATTTTTCAAAATACAAAAGTGATATTGTTGTAATTAACTTGGGAACAAATGATGCCAGTTATACAAAACACAATCCGGAAAAATGCCGTGAATATGAAGTTGCATACGTAAACTTTTTAAAAATGGTTCGACAAAAAAATCCGGATGCAAAAATAATATGTACACTTGGATTAATGGGTGCAGAACTTTTTCCAAATATTCAGAATGCTGTAAAAGAGTATTCGGAAGAAACGGGTGATGAAAACGTTTTTACTTTCAAACTGCCACAGGCTTCAGTTCTTGCTGCTGACTGGCATCCTGCAGAAAAATCACATCAGGTTGCGGCAGAGAGTTTGGTAAAAAAAATAGAAACACTGATTCCGTAAAAAAGAAATCTCTTAGTTTTTATCTCTTTCTTCCCATTTTTTCCTGCTGCCTTTTAACTCCAGCTGAACCGGAATTTGGTCAAAGCCTAAATCTTCTCGGATGCGGTTCTTCAGGTAAGTGATGTAAGTTTCAGGCACAACTTCAGGGCGAGTTGCAAAAATCATAAAGCGCACAGGATTTGCTTCCTTCTGAGTAATGTAGCGGATTTT
>JABUUX010000046.1 GCA_021442965.1 Treponema sp. | reverse complement strand
TTTTAAATAATTTTCATAATACGGAGGAAGAAAAATTATGAAAAAGTTCTGGGGAATGGGTGTTGCACTGTTGCTGGCGGTGATGATTCTTGTGGGATGCGACACGCAGGTGGAAACAAAGCACGAGCATGCGTGGGATGCAGGCACGGTGACAAAAGAGTCAACCTGCACGGCGGACGGTGAGAAAACATACACATGCAAATGCGGAGAAAAACGAACAGAAAAGATTTACGCGTCACACAAATGGGGTAACCCCGTAGTTTTGAAAGCGGCAACCTGTACAGAAAACGGAAAAACAAAATATACATGTTCTGCCTGCGGACAGACAAAGGAAGTTGAAGTAAAAGGTGGTCATAAGTGGAATGAAGGAGAAGTCGTAACAGAAGCCACATGCACGACGGACGGACTAAAGAAATATACCTGTTCGGTATGCAAAGCCGAAAATACAGAAACTTATCCGGCCAGTCATACTCCGGGAGATGATTTAGACGAATTTCCTGCAACATGTACGACAGACGGCTCAAGGACATATACATGCACAGTGTGTGAGCAGTTTGTTACGGAAACAATTCAAGCAACAGGTCATTTATGGGATGCTGGAACTGTTACAGCACAGGCGAAATGTACTGAGGACGGATTAAAAACATTTGCATGCTCAAATTCAGGCTGTACTGAAACAAAAACAGAAACTATTCCTGCGACAGGGCATGACTGGCATAACGCAGGCACCTGGAGCCCATCAGTATGCAGGTTATGTAATGAAAGCCGGACAGGTGTTTCTTTGGATGCACTCGGAGCTCTGAAAGTGCTTCAGGAAAGCGAACTTGCTTCTTACGGAATAACTTCTTCCTCTGTTCCTGCAAAAATTGAAAATGCACAATATGTGACTTTCGGTGTTTATCCGCAGACAATCAAAGCAAGCAGCGTGCAGGTAGCTGACGGAACTGCTGGTATAAACGGCGGAAGTGCTGTAACGAATACAGAGATTTCCGGTGCGGACTACTACCTTGGAAGCGACGGAAACTGGTATGCAAAGGCTTTGGAAAATGCAGTCGGAGAAGATTACACTTATTCTGATAATACTGCAGTTCTTAAGAAATCTGCCATCAGCTACAAATACTTCAAAGTTGAACCGATTGTATGGCGGGTGCTGAAAGACGACAGCACAAGCGGATACATGATTCTTTCAGAAAAGATTCTTACTGCGGATGTTGCATTTTATCCGTATATTAAGGTTAATCGCACCATAGAAAATGGTATTGTTTTTCCGAACAACTATGAACATTCAAGAGTACGTGCCTTTTTGAACGGTCTTTCTTATCAGGAAAAATCAAGTGATGACTCAACGCAAACTGAAAATTCAGATTTTATCTCAAAAGGCTTCCTCCAGCAGGCATTTACCACGACCCAGCAGAACAAGATTGCAACAACGACAGTAGACAACAGTGCTGAATCAGCAGCAAAC
>JABUUX010000237.1 GCA_021442965.1 Treponema sp. | reverse complement strand
TGTCATTATCAATACCCCTGAAATCAAATGTAACTTAAAATAGAGTTGAAAACAAGACTTGAGAAATCCGCAACCCCAACATTTATTCTACAAACAAATCATCCAAGACAACTTCGCTTTGCACTTTGCCAGAATACATATTTTTCTTTACACCATAAGTCGTAACAAAAGTCTGCCTGATATTCTTTTTTGTACAGGTATCTTTTCTGAATGCTTCCATTTTATTAGTAAGTTTTTTCTGGTAATCTTTATCGATTTCAAATTCACCTGAAGATAAAAATTTCATTTCACAAATATTTATAACTCTGTCTTTTCGGTGTATTACCATATCAATCTGAGCACCGTCTTCATCATCTTCACCTTGAATAAACAAGATTGTTCAGAATCTCAGAAAAAAGTCCGTTATTCGATGGTAATTCTTTCTGAAGACGGATATTCTCATGTTTCTGTTATTCAATCTCTTTCTACTTCTGGTGAATTACATCTATCTGTGGATTGATTTTTGTGTCATTGTCCTAAATTACTTTGTCTTTAGAATTGATTTCCTGTATTACTCTCTCCTTAGAATGTATGTTATAATAATTATATGAATAAAAAGCGGGTATTATTTGCAGGGAATGGTTTTAATTCTTTAGACAGAAATTACGTATCCTGGACTGATTTAATAAAATTTCTTTTTAAAAAATTTGGTGTTTATGATACTTATTTAAGACTGTTTGTAAACAAAGTAAGTCCATATATGCAGTATGAACTGCTTGCTCAAGCTATACTTGATAAAAATGGAAAATTTGATAAAGAAGATGATGAAAAAATAAGATTTGAAATTGCTTCACTTACTTCAAAATCTTTAGAATCCAGTTCTGTACATACGAAAGCTGTAAGAACATATAATGAAATAATTACATTAAATTATGATTCTTGTTTTGAAAATGCAGCGTTATTAAATTATAAAAAATTTCCGCCAGCAGTCACAGAGAAAATATTCCAATTAAAAGTTGATTTATCAAATGAAAACTTAATAAGTGGCTGTAAAACAAAATCAGTATGGCATGCACATGGTGCTGTTTCCGAAAATGGAGACGTAAACAGTATCTGTATGTGGTTTCAAACTTATATACAAAATGTAGCTGAAATAAAATTAAGTTTAAATAATTTTCTTGAAAAAATGTTATTCAAGAAAAATCTTATAAACTCAGAAAATATAAAAACATCTTCATGGTTTCAACTCTTTTTTACTGATGATATTGATATTATAGGAACAGAACTTTCATATTCAGAACTTGATGTATGGTGGATTTTAACAAGCAGAGCAAGGCTTATTCGTGAAGGAAAGTTAAAAAAAGGTTTTAACCGTATCAGATACTTTATGCTAAGACCATATAAAAATGAAAAACTTTCTGAAGAGAAAATTTCAAAAATTGCCCTTTTAAAAAGTATGGATATTGAAATTGTATTTATTTCTCCAGAAGACTATTTTACAGA
>JABUUX010000041.1 GCA_021442965.1 Treponema sp. | reverse complement strand
CGTTTATGTGAAAAGACGTGCAGTTTTAACAATTTAGAGATCCAAACCAATCGTGTTGAAGGAACTGCTTTTGGTGCAGCAATGAAAGATAAGCAGGCATTACTGAATTCGTCTTCAGGCGGTATTTTTTATGAAGCAGCAAAATATATGATTGAAAACGGTGGGATCGTTTATGGGGTTGAATGGAGAGATTATTATCAGCCAGCATTTATAGGAGTGGATCAGTTGGAGGATTTAAAAAAGCTGCAGGGGTCCAAATATGTTCAAGCGGATACGAATGGCTGCTATTCTCAAGTACGAGATAATTTGCAGGAAGGAAGACTCGTGTTGTTCTCAGGAACGCCTTGTCAAATAGCTGGGCTCTATGGCTTTTTAAAAAAGAATTATGAAAATTTATATGTAATCGATATCATTTGTCATGGTGTCCCAGATTCAAAAATGCTGAAAGCGGATTTGGATTTAAAAGCTAAAGGTGAGAATCTGGTGAAAAAGGTTTCCTTTAGAGATAAGAAAAAAGGAGGGTGGGGGATCCTGGGGTCCTTGGAACTGAACAACGGGAAAATCTTGCCTTATGATATGGCCACCTCATCCTATTATTATTATTTTTTAAAGGGTCATTTATACCGAGACAGCTGCTATAACTGTGAATTTGCTGGGGAAAAAAGAATGGGCGATCTGACGATCGGCGATTTCTGGGGTTCAAAAGAAGTTTACAGTGACCAGTTTGATGTGAAAGCAGGATTTTCCTGCGTTTTGTTAAATACAAATAAAGGTAAAGAACTCTTCTCAAAGATGCAGTCTAATTTACATTTCATCCTGGCAGATTACGATTATATCCGATCCAAAAATGAACAATTGGTGAAGCATACAGAACTTACACCAGTTAGAAAACAAGTGCTCGATCTTTATCAAAAAGAGGGATGGACGGGAGTAGACCGGTTTTGGAAATCAACAGTTGGTTTCCAAATGAAAAAGCTTCGTCTAAGAAGGGCCATATCAAATCTTCTCCACGAGCTTGGAATTCGTAAATAAAATGTGGGCTGATTCTTGTTTTATGGCTTAGTCAAATTGTTTTGATACAAATAGCAACTTCATCAGGTGTATGTAAGCGTTGCTAAAATGTGAAAATGATTGATGGCAATGTTAAATTAAATCCTTAATTTCAAATTTGAATCCATTCGGAAACTTAAATCATCTGAATGGATTTTCTTTTTTTAGGACTTTCAATGTTAGGGCTTTCGATCTCCATGGAACACATTGACTTCATAATGAAAAGAATAGATAATAAACCAGTTTCAATTAAATATTGGTTTTATAAGTTTAATTAATAATCTTATAAGCGAGATTTAAATAAATCTATCAATTTGCTTGTGAGTGCAGATTGATTGAATTGCTGATTGGTTTTCAGCATGTTTTGAACCTTTAAACCGTAAAGAAAATTATAAGAAAGAAAATTCATAAGAAAGTAGGAATGAAATGAAAGTA
>JABUUX010000052.1 GCA_021442965.1 Treponema sp. | reverse complement strand
GAATGGAACTATTCATCATCAAATTCTGAACAAAAAGCAGCTCAATTAATCATAAATGAATTCAATCAGGAAATTGTAAACGTTATAAGAAAATCAGGCGGAAACAACTCAAAACGGCTTATCATGGTTCCAGGTTATGCTTGTACCCCTGCTTCTCCTCTTTCAAATGACTTTGTTATTCCAAAGGATCCTGCAAAAAATGTTGGTGTAACAGTTCATATGTACTCCCCATACAACTTTGCCATGGACGGAAACGGAACTAAAACTTACAACCCAAAAATGGCTACAGAACTTCAATCAACATTAAAGGCGCTATATAACAAATTTTCTACTCAAGGAATTCCATTTTATGTAGGAGAATATGGCGCAGTAAATAAAGAAAATCTGGAAGACCGTGTCCAGTACTTCAGTGCTTTTAATAAACTGGCCAGAAAATTTGGAACAGTTCTTATCCTTTGGGATAATCAGGCTGTAGAAAAGGATTCAAACGGATATACAGAAAAATTCGGATACTATAACCGAAAAACACAAGAATGGTTCTTCCCTGAAATTCTTGATGCAATCATCGATGCAACAACACCTTTAGAATAATTAAAAAATCTCTATAAATTGATTTTTTAGAGATTAATTTATAAATACAAAAAAAGGGGTTGCCTCACTAAGAGACAGCCCCCTTTTTACTTAACCAATTTATTCAGGATACTATTCACCTTTGTAATTAATCAGCGTAGTAATTCTTGCTGGGGAAAGAACTTCTTCATAATGAAGATCTGGAAGCCCTACAACACCAAAGAAATCTGTTACAGTTCCTCCTCCCATTTCAATCAATTTTTTTGTTGCAGCCAATGTTCCGCCAGTTGCAATAAGATCATCAACTACCAGAACTTTCTGTCCATGTTTGATATCAGCCTTATGCATTTCAATTTCTGATTCTCCGTATTCCAGGCTGTATTTACAACTGAAAGTTTCACCAGGAAGTTTACCTTTCTTACGAATAAGAATAAGAGGAACACAAAGTCTTGAAGCAAGAGAACTTGCAAAAATAAACCCTCGAGATTCAACTGCCGCTATAGCATCAATTGGGGCATCTTTATAAATATCATACATTCTGTCCAAACAGAATTTGAACGCTTTAGGAGTTACAAGAATACCTGTAATATCATAAAAAAGAATTCCCGGTTTTGGGAAATCCGGCACACGACGTATGGCGTCATCAATAATTTTTGCATCTTCAGTCATATGTTCATTGTACTGACAGTGTTTCCAATTGTCAAAAAAGGTTTTCGTGTTTTTTTTGGATTTATACAAAATTTATTGGAAAAGATAGATCTAATCACCACTACATATAGAGCGTTTTTCAAAAATCTGATAAGATAGCACTATCCCACACAAAAGAGGTCAAATTATGCCTTACACAGATCCAACAAGTCTAGCGATTGTTGCGTGTCCTGGTGGCGAAGCTTTCGCCGATGAAGTCATAACGCACCTGAA
>JABUUX010000029.1 GCA_021442965.1 Treponema sp. | reverse complement strand
GCGACGGGTGCGAAGTTGTGGTGAGGATTTAAGGATTTCAATTTTCTCATTTCATGGAACCGGAAGTTTTTAAAATATCCATAAGTTTTTTGTTTATATAAATGTTTGTCTGAGCAATCTTCTGGCATTCAAGGATCCCCTCTGCAGTAAGCTGGTGAAGATACCGGGCTGCCGCTTTTCGTTCCACACCTACAGCCTTTTCTATGAATTCGCCTTTGCAGTAAGGATTTTCAAAAAGTGTTTCAACAAGTTCCTTTGAATATATTTTAGGGCATTTTTCTTTTACGTCTTTAACAGTCTGATCCATAAGATTTTTGATTTTGCGGACTTTTTCTATTGTCTGTATTGAAGTTGTTTCTATGGCTTTCAAAATAAACAGTGTCCAGTTTTCCCAGTCGGCTTGCTTTCGGACGTTCTGCAGTCTTAAATAATATTCGTCTTTATGCTTAATGATGTATGAACTTAAATACAAAATCGGAATATCAAGATAGTTTTTCAGAATCAGATAAAGAACATTTATAATTCTTCCTGTTCTGCCGTTTCCGTCATAAAATGGGTGAATACTTTCAAACTGAAAATGAAGCACTGCCAGTTTTGCAAGGCTCCTTTCTGAATCATTCAGATATTCAGTAAAAGATTTCATAAGGTTTTCAATCTGTTCTTTTGTCTGTGGAGGTGTGTAAACTACTTCGTTTGTTCTGTCATTTACAAGCTGAGTTCCCGGCAAGGTCCTGAAGCCCTGTCTGCTTTGTACAAGGATAGTTTGAATATCAATAATATCATTAATGGAAATAAATCCGTGCTGCTTTACTTTTGCAAAGCCTTCGTACAAGGCTTCTCTGTAAAAAAGCACTTCCTTTGTGGCAGAGTCGGTTTTTGAAACAGTTTCGATTACAGCTTTATATAAATCGTCTTTTGTGGTAATTATGTTTTCAATTTCAGAGCTGTCCTGACTTTCCTGCAGCACGACGGCGTTAATTAAAATGGACTGATTCGGAATCAAATTTGCAATTCCTTTTAATTCCGACAGTGCAGAAACCGCATCCCGCTCTGCTTTAAGAATACTGACTGTTTCCAGTTTATCAAGAGAAACATTTATAAAACTGTAATCTTCCATTCTGTCCTCTTTTTGTTGTTTTTGGTATATACTATTTACAATATATCCCAAATTTTGAAATTTTGGTACATAATAATGTTAATTTATACCAAAATCTTTCATTTTGGGACAAATCTGATGAAAAATTAATCAGTTATTCGCAAGTTAAGGGGGTAAATTTGATGATTTTTAAACAGGATTTGTAAAAATAATTGGTTTTTCTCTGAAAGTGTGCTCATATGAGTTTGTAACAGTTTATAATCCTATTTACAAGGTAGTGAAAGCCCGTGTTTCCAAATCTGTTCAAAAAAATATTTCCACGGAAGAATTTCAATTCCGTCAACAAGGCGGGGATGTTCTTCCTGGCACACGACAATATACCGCTTGAAAATATTTTC
>JABUUX010000250.1 GCA_021442965.1 Treponema sp. | reverse complement strand
AAGACCTGAATATTTTACAAGTGTTACGTTTATAGTTTTTTCGCCGTCTGTTCCAAGTATTGCATCGTCCAGTTCCAGGTTTGAAATGCTGAATTCACTTCCGTAATAGAAATCAAGAGGGATATTCAGGAACATAGTTTTTTTGTCACCGGAGAGTGAGAACTTTGTATTTGTAGCTGGTTCATCAAACACAAAAGGAGCAAGTTCACAATCCGAGGCATTCATAGAAGGTACATTCCGCTTTGAATAATCTGCAGAACCGTTATAAACGTAAGTATAAGAAGTGCCGTCCACAAGATTATTGTTAGGGTTAGTCTCTGTCTTATAGGTTCCCAACTGATAAGCTTTGGCAGTTAATTTGGAAGAGGCAGTAAATTTTGCATTATCAAGTTTTAACGCCCATAATCCTGAACCATAAATATTATCAGTGGATTTTGCATTGATTTTTCCTTTTAGTGTAATGCCCGTTCCGTCTGTATACTGTTTGGAACCCACAGTAACATCACTGAAAGTAACTGGTTCGTAAATAAATTCCGGAGTATCCACATCTAAAGCAAAACAGAGTCCCCATTCTGTTGTAGAAGATTTACCTGCAAAACTTGTTACAGTTACATTTGAACACCAGAGGTTATAATATCCGTCAGTTACAGCTCTACGACCGTTATCGTCCATATTAATACCACGAATAATAACAGCACAGTTTTCACCTCTAGGACATTTGTCAGAAGAGCTGAAAGTTAATTTTGTAGGATAACCTTTATTACTTTCGTTACCTGAAAGCGTATAATCTTTATTGTATTCATATTTTACAGGCTCTGCGTCATCATCATTTTGAACCCAGATTTCTGTATGAGTGTCAGCATCTATTTCTCTAAAGTATAAGCCTCTTTTTTCAACAGCTGAAGGTAACGCTATAGACCTGATACCAGAACCTTTTTTATTAAATCGTAGAACGGCTTCAGTATAAATTTCATCACTGTAAACGGCACCAGCGTTCCATCCTGTGGTAGGTTCAAAAACAGTTGACGGTACACCCGGTGCTACTGAAATGTTCGGTGACCCGGGTTTATATTCTACCCCGCTTCCCGCATGAGTAGAAATTACTGTTGGATTTCCAAAGAATTTTGAAATGTAAGAAAAGGCTGGTCTTCCGTTTACAGTATTCACCTGTCCTGATTCATTTTTATAAACTGTTTTGTAGTATTGCGGAGCACTCTTATCACAGATGATTACTGCTTTGTCGTTGCCGTCTGCATTTACTGAAACGTTTCCTGCACGGTCAGTTACTTTTACAGTAACAGTATCTTCATGATCCACATCACCTGTAGCAATCTGAAGTCCGCGGATTATAAGAAGATTTGCTTCTGTCCCGTCATTTATTTTTTCAACAGAATTAACTTTTTTGTAAGAATAATTGCCTCTTTCATTATCTGTATCATCAGAAAGAGAAGAAGGTGTAAGAGTAAGATTCAGTTCCCCATTAGAAGAAGTTACAGTACAAGC
>JABUUX010000254.1 GCA_021442965.1 Treponema sp. | reverse complement strand
GTTCAGGATGGAATGCAGGTGTGCAAAGAACAGAATCTGGAAGCTGTCTGGTTTACAGATAAAGGGGCTCTGGATTTAAAACCATTCCTGTCCACCGATGAGTTTGACATTTATGTCACCCCGGGAATCGAGAATCAAATCACACTGGTTGAGTAATATTTTCAGCTTTATCTAAATTAAAAAGCTCTTCAAACTGCTTTGTTTGAAGAGCTTTTTGCTAATTTTTACAATGATTTCAGTTTTTACTGAACAGCTAATATGATGCGTTTATTGATAAAGAGATTTGGTTTATATTCCACTTCGATTACGGATGCATTTTCTGGAACTTCAAAAGTTACTGTGCCTTTGAGCTTTCTTCCAGAAGATATTGTTCCGCTTAAATCGGTATCCGTATAAGTCATATCGCAGGATTGTCCATCTGCAAAACAGTCAAAAGAGAACACTGAAACGCTTTCGTCCGATTCCCCGGTGTTTTCAAATTCCAACTCGCATTGAATCAATTTGTTTCCCTCTTCAGGCTGCAGGAACTGATTGTCCGTTTGATAGTTTGGATTGCAGGATAAGTAAGTCATTTTAACTTTATCAATGTCGATTGTATCACCAACTTTATATGCAGAATCGGAAGCTTCTGCTTTGTTTTCCACCGTAATTCCAGAATTTTTGTCTCCATCATAAATGAATTTGATCTTCTCTTTGGAATTGAACATATTGGGGGTATACTCAACTTCAATTTGTGTGCTGTCCACAGGTACCTGGAAGATTAAGAGGCCAGTAGTTGTTCTTCCTGGAGACAAAGTTGCATCAATCGTATTGGAGTTACCATAATATTGGTCAGCTTGATACCCATCTGCATAAGCCTCAAAACTGAAGGTCGAGATACTGGTATCTTTTTTACCGGTATTTTCAAATGCCAGTTCAATAAAAACATATTTCTTTCCTTCATCGGGCTGAAGGAAGTCATTATCTTCAATATACTCACCGCTGGCCAGATAAATGATTTTCACATCTCCATCCTGGATGGTATCGCCAACATGATATTCTGTTTTTTTCTCAACTTTTTCTTCTTTCTTTTCCTCTGTTTTTTCTTCTTTTGCAGCAGTTTCCGTCTCTTTTATTTCTTCTTTATCGCTGCTCTTTTCACTGGAAGAACCACAACCACTGACAAACGAGCAGCAAAGGGACATGGCAAAAAGTGCCCTCAGCATTTTTCTGTAATTCATTTCAATTTAACCTCCGTTATTCGTGTTCTTTTCTATCTATTTCATAAACCACACCAATAAAATAAGTCAATATGTGATTTTATGTTATGAGCGAATTTACAGTTTTTATACTTTTTACCGGCTTTCTCAAATCAATCCAACCATAATCAGGCGGCTTCCAAACTGTTTCAAATTATACTGGATGAAAGCTGTTGCTTTCTTTCTGTTTTAGGGTTTAATTTGCACCATAGGGTTGATATAATCAAGTCAGCTCAGATTATGCTATATCTGAAGGTAACCCTGAAAC
>JABUUX010000143.1 GCA_021442965.1 Treponema sp. | reverse complement strand
TGCATTTTTCTTTCGCTGTACAATGGGGAATTCTAACAGAGTTTGAAGTTTCTCTCCAATTTGTTGCGGTATCTGGTTTTTAAGTTCTATAACTTCAACTCTTTGTTTCTGCTCTTCTTCAGGATCATAATTTCTGCATATACGAAAACCTACATATCCACTACGATACTCGGGTCTTATAGAATCTACTCTAGAAATATTACAATCATACTCACCGTCGACATAACTCCCGCCCATACAGTAATAATATCTATGCTCAAACTTTGTTCCCATAAAAGAAGATTTTTCTACTTTATAATCGCTACACCACTCTCGTACGTTTCCGCTCAGGTCGTATAAACCATATCTATTAGGCTGTTTTGTGGCTACAGGTTTATGTCCTTTAGAGTTATAACTATACCATCCAACTTCACTTAGTGTATTATCACCTGAATACTTTAAATACGTTCCTGCTTCTGCGGCATATTGCCACTCTTCTACTGTCGGCAACCTATAACCGTTCGCCTTTAAATTTTGTGATACACCTTCTATTTTCTTTTCTTGATGAGGAATATAATTCCACTTCTCGGGATTTTTTTCCTCTTTTACTATTCCATTATTTACAATGTACACGGGCTCTAAATTCATCATTAAACTTAATTTATTACAAAAATATACAGCATCAAACCAGCTTACATTTTCTACAGGATGATCCATTTCATCAATTTTGCTTGGATTTTCGCCTATAACCGTTTCATACAAAAGTTGTGTAACTTCGGTTTTCATCACATACATATCACGATTTGGAATCTTAACCATAGAATTATTGAGCAGAGAATTTAACCCAAGCATTTTTAATGTTGAGTTATTATCCTTATACGTCTTATTTTTTCTAGCCAGTGCCACCACACCCTCTTTCTCTCTTAAATCCCACGCAGGCTTCATCTCCCTTGCCTGCACTTTATTCAGACTGCTTGTCTGCGTAGTTTTTCCGCTTACCGTGTTTACTACCCGAATCTTGTTAAAATTGAACTTGTACTGGCTTGGCTTGTCGTCTGATTCTGCAATCACGTTGTAATCAATTTCAAAATAAATAATCGGGTACCCGTGGGTCAGAAGGGAATTGTACATATCTACATTGTTTGTGTATTCTTCAATAACTGCATCGTCAAGTTCGGTTTCCATATTCGGAGCTTTTTTACCGCTCAAAGCTTCGTAGTTTACAATGAATTCGTCGGTGTAAAGAAGGATGCCGTCTGAATAAAGTGAAAGATATGCTTTCCACCCGTTTTTGCTTCCTTCGTATTTTCCGTAGCTTACCTTAAGTTCATCCCCCAAAGAAGAAACTGTTCTGGTTGTTGAAAGAGTTTTGCAGTCCGAGCGGATTTCTGAAAGAAGTGATGTATCCTGAACAGATGTTGCTTTTTTTACAGCATCACAATCGGCAAAAAATTTGTTCGTTAAATCTTCATAACTTTTTATAACCTGATTTTCACGTCGCTTCAGAGCCTGTTCCGTCGGCTTTCCGTCACT
>JABUUX010000419.1 GCA_021442965.1 Treponema sp. | reverse complement strand
AGTTCCTGTTTCTTTATAGTAAAGAGTATTTCCATTCTGACATACCAGATATTCCTTTCCGTTCTGAGTAAAACGAACAATAGAATTAATACTACCCATTACAGTGGCATCCTGCAGTCTAACCTCTTTACTTATATTGTAAAAAACAGGATTGGAGCAGGCTGAAAAAAACAGGACAAATATATACAGAATAGATGATTTAAAAAGATTCTTTGTCATTTCGAAACTCCTTAGAAATGGTATCTTGCAACTATTGCAGGAGCAAGGAAGAAAGCATCATAATTATATTCAGGATTCGAAAACCATTGTGGAAGCCACATAGCTTTGCATTCAGCACCAAATGACCAAAGTTCAGAAAGTCGGTAAAAACATCCAACACCTGTCTTTAGAACAAAACCTGGAAAATATGAACTGTTTTGTGCAGTTTCATACGCAATACCAGCAGAAAGAGAAACAGGAACTTCAAATTTTCCAATTTCAAACTGATAAACCCCACCAAAAGAAATAGGCACAGTTGTAAGTGAGTTATTTCCCAAAGTCATATTAAAAGTTGCATTCAGCTCTCCACCAACAGCAATATGACGTGTAATAAAACGATAGTAACCAATTTCAGCAGCTCCCCCAACATAAATATTATCTCCAAAATTTAGAGGGATAAATGGCATAAGACCAATTAGAAGATACTGGTCTCCAGCACCATTGGCTTCGTAAACATATCCGTCATCATACTCATCAGCTTCTTCTTCTGCAAAAAGAAATGCAGATACTGAAAATAGAACAAAAATTAGTGAAAGGATTTTCTTCATATATAACCTTTTTTGTAAAAATTCTATGAAAATAAATGTATGCAATTTTACATTTTTTATTTCCCTTTATCAATAAACAAAAGAAAAAAAGAAAAGTTACCGTCCATGAATTTGATATTTAGAATATTAGAGTATATATTTATTTTATGACTCTAAATGAATACTGGAATAATTTTTTAAGAGAAAAAAAACTCCCCGATTCTACACCTTTTGGAGGAGAAATAACATTTTCAAATGATGAAAAAGATTTTGCTTTCCTTCTTGCATTGATTTTAGGAGGAAAAAAAACAGCCCAATTTTCAGCACTCCCCGGCTATGAAATAGACTTTGAACCACTACCACAAAAGGGATATTACTATGTTTTGAACGACTGGCAGGGAAATCCAGTCGCAGTTACAAAGACCACAAACGTAAAAGTACTTCCATTCGAAGAAGTAACATGGGAAATGGCACAAAAAGATGGCGAAGAAGAAAACCTGCAAGCCTGGCGCGAACGTTATTCAGAATTCTTTCAGGAAGACAGCGATATCATGGGATATGAGTTCAGTCCTTCTATGCCTGTAGTTTTTGAAGAATTTGAAGTGATATTTAAGTAATTATATTATGGAGCAACTTTTCTTTGAAGGCGAACCATTAAAAACAGCCGTCCTGTTTCCCTTATAACCGTTTGATATGCATCCAAATTTAGTGACAGTTTAAAAACTGACTGGTGCACTTTTGGTGA
>JABUUX010000039.1 GCA_021442965.1 Treponema sp. | reverse complement strand
TCAAAAAAGAAAAACCGGCGGATATAAAAGATAAACTTACCACAGATATAGCTGCAATTACCGAAGTTATTATTGAAATTCTTCCGGAAATTGTAAGTGCTATTTCTATTTTTATAACAGCCTTTACTGCCATGGGTACTGTAGACTGGCGTCTTCTTTTTGCAGGACTTGCGGTTTTCCCTTTGGAAATTTTACCGAGGCGTGTTAAGCAGAAAATCAATTATAATAATCGTGAAAAGAGGCGGGAAGCAAATCTGAAAGGAAGTCATTTTCTGGATGAATGTCTTTGTGTTAGCGGGGAGCTTTTGGTGAAGCTGTTTACAAAAGAAAAGGCATCTTCAGATTATTACAGGCAGCTTAATCAGGAACAGTATGAAATGTCCAAAAATCAGGAAAAGAACGGACATTTCTTTAGTCTTGTTATTCTGATTCTTGCAGAAGTAAATTCTATTCTTGTTTACCTGGTCGCCGGCTGGCTCATGATTGTTCAGGGGAAAGACTCTGTTTCCATTGGCTCTATTACAATGTGTTTGGCTTTATGTTCACGTCTTAAAAGACCTTTCACTATGCTTATGGATTCAAAGTCTGAACTTCTGCGCGGTCTTGCTGCTTTCAACAGAATTATTGAATATTTGGACAGAGAAAACAAGATTAAAGTTCCTGAGAACGGAATAAAAGAAAAGGTCTGTGACGGAGACATTGAATTTCATCATGTAGATTTTTCTTATGAAGAGTCAGTTCCGTTATTGAAAAATGTGAATTTCACGCTGGAAGCAGGAAAAACTTTTGCTTTGGTCGGACCTTCTGGGGCAGGAAAATCAAGCATTATCAACCTTATCCCAAGACTTTATGACACAACAGGCGGAAATATTACATTTGACGGTGTTGATGTTAAAGAAATTGATTTGGAATATCTTCGCAGAAATATCGGAGTCGTTTCTCAGGAAAATCATCTCTTTGACGGGACAATTCTTGAAAACCTCAAGTATGCAAAAGAAAACGCGACAATGGATGAGATAACCGAAGCCTGTAAGAACGCCAACATCTATGATTTTATTATGTCATTGCCAGAGGGTTTCAACAGTCTGGTCGGTCAAAAAGGAATGAAACTTTCAGGAGGAGAAAAGCAGCGTATTGCAATTGCCCGTGTGCTTTTGAAAAATCCAAAGATTCTGATTTTAGATGAAGCAACCAGTGCACTTGATTCAATAAATGAAAATCAAATTCAGGAGGCTCTGGAAAGATTGCTTGTTGGCAGAACTTCAATCATCATTGCCCACCGTTTGAGTACTGTATTGAATGCAGACCAGATTCTGGTTATCGAAGACGGTCAGATTATAGAGCAGGGAAAGCACAAAGAACTTCTCGCTTTGAACGGAGTCTATACCGAACTTTTCAACACTCAGTTTAAGAAAGTACTTGATTTAGAGAAAGATTCCAAATAGACAATTAAAAAAAACGTAGTATATTAATAAAGCATCACTTCGGATAAAACGATACGGTCACAGGCAAAGCCGCCGCTGACTATGCGCCCA
>JABUUX010000154.1 GCA_021442965.1 Treponema sp. | reverse complement strand
GGTGGTAGAGCACCGCCCTTTTAAGGCGGCTGTCGATGGTTCGAGTCCATCATAGCTCATTAGGCTTTCGAGAAATCGAGAGCCTTTTTTATTTAACGAAATATTTCTGTTTTTCGAACCATCGACAGCGAGCTGTTCGACGGAACTGCAGGGGCGCAGTTCCGAAGCTCTCTCAAAACGCTCCTTAAGCATTCCTATACTATATCATTCCACAAAAAGCAGCCTGCACTGTAAACTTTTTTGAAAAATCTTCTGAAGTTAATCCCGTTATCCCTTCTGTCTGACGCCTGCAGGAACCAAAAACAAATTCACCGTTTTTAAACCTGGAACTATAAGTACAATCCTTAGCCGCAATTATATTTTTTGGATTAAAACCTGAAGCTATTAATGCATTCAGATTTGCCCGTAAAAGTGAAAGTCTCTTTTTACCATCAACAATTGTTATACAATCTTTTCCAAAATTGTTTTCAAAATATTGTGCGCGTTCTTCATCTACGTAATAACAGCTTTCAATATGAGGACCAATTGCGGCACATAGATTTTCTATTTTAGAACCAAAATCTTTTAAAAATTTTTCAACTGCCATAGAACAAATTCCAGTTCCTTTCCAGCCTGAATGAAGCGTACAAAAAAATCTATTTTCCTTGTCATAAATCATTATTGGAACACAATCTGCAACTGTAACTGTTGGAATTAAATCAAGATTTTTTACAATAATTCCATCCCCTTCTTTGCCATACAAATCATACGGCCTTTCGACACTATAAATTATTTTTGAATGAATAAGCTGCAAAGGACAAAACCGATTTTTCCCAAATTGTTCTTCAAGTAATATTCTGTTAGGATTTTTTTCGTTCCATCTGAACCGCATTGTACCAGCCTTCAATGCCGTCATTCCCCATCTGGCATGGCCGGAACTAAGCGGATTGCCATTATAATAAAAAGGAAGAACTGCTAGTTTCCCGTCAAAAAATTCCTTTTGATTTTCAAGAGCATCAGTAAATGAAACAAAATTAATATCTTCCATAAAAAATCTCTATACAAAAAGTTTGGTGCTCAAATATCTGTCTCCGCTGTCAGGAAGAAGCACAACAATAGTTTTTCCTTTATTCTCAATTCTTTCTGAAATAATCTTTGCGGCTTTTAGAGCAGCTCCGCTTGATATTCCCACAAGGATACCTTCTGAATGAGCAAAATTACGACCTTCTATAAAAGCATCTTCATCTTCGATTGCTATTACTTCATCGTAAATACTTGTATCCAATGCCTTGGGAATAAAATTTGCACCGATGCCCTGAATCTGGTGGGAGCCGGAAACACCTTTAGAAAGAAGCGGACTCGAGGCGGGTTCTACAGCAATTATTTTAATATCAGGATTTTTTGATTTTAAATACTTACCTACTCCGCTTATTGTACCACCAGTACCTACCCCAGAAATAAAAAAATCAATTTTACCATCCGTCTGATTCCATATTTCAGGTCCTGTTGTTTCAATATGAGTTTCTGGATTAGAAGGATTTTCAAACTGACCAAGAATCATGCTGCCTGGTATAGATCT
>JABUUX010000047.1 GCA_021442965.1 Treponema sp. | reverse complement strand
ATGGGCGCATAGTCAGCGGCGGCTTTGCCTGTGACCGTATCGTTTTATCCGAAGTGATGTTTTACTTTATTAAAGGAGTCTCTAAAAATTGCAATTTTTAGAGATAACCTTGAAAAAGCGATGTTTTTTGCCTTGTAATTTCAAGGCGAAAAACTCGTCGGGCATCTCATATATAAATTTTTAGAGATGCCCATAATATACTAACTTTTTTTCTGCCGTCTACTATTATTTCCATAATTTTTGAATTCAAACCGTATTAGACATATAAAAAAAAGATAGATTATTTTCAAATATCCGTTTATAATTCTTTTGATTATGGAGGGAAACTGTGCCTTTTGATATTTTAGAAAAGAAATTTGATTTACTCACATTAGAAAGACAAAAAACCGTCTTCCGTTTTGTCAGTTACTTGCTGTCGGAACAGGAAAATGATTCTAAAATTCAAGTTTCAACAGTCTCAGAAAAACTTTCCCTTTTAGATTCACTCTCGGGCATAATTCCCTCAACCGTAAATCTTGAAACAGAACGCACAGAAAGGATTATGCATAAATGAAAATTCTTCTTGATACAAATGTCATAATCGACATTATTTCCTCACGTGAGCCGTTTTTTAAACAATCCCGGGGTGCGTTTGCAAAAATACTGAACAATTCATATGTTCCATGCATTGGAGCCTCTGCTGTAACTGATATTGTTTACATTTTACGAAAGTATATACCTGATCAGACCTCCCGCTATCAAAAAGTACAGAACCTTTTAAAACTGGTTGAAGTAGAAGACACAAAAAAATCAACAATCGAACAGGCTTTTGATACAGGTATTACTGATTATGAAGATGCCGTACAATTTCAAACATGTGTAGAGAATGACATCGATTTGATTATTACCCGAAATACACATGATTTTGCAAATTCAAAAATTCCGGCAATTTCTCCTGAAGAATTTATAAAATAATCTCGAAATATAAAAAAATGGCGAGGAAACTCCCCGCCTGTTAGCCTAAAACCAGTTATTATATACTACCATTGCCCCTCATCAAAGTCATCATCTTCTTCTTCAAAGTCATCATCTTCTTCAAAGTCATCATCATCATCAAAGTCATCACTTAACAGACCTCTTTCCCTGTTAGTTTCAAGGCCTTGAGAAGAAAGAGAAGCTTTGATCCTCATATTCAAAGAACGAAGTTCAGTTTCTAAGACCATCTTTCTACTTTCAAGGTCATGCAAATATGCCAGCTTTTCTGACTCAAGAGCTTTTTGAAGCTGTAAAGCCTTAAGTCTTAGTTCCAATTCTGCAAGTTCCGCTTCATGCTGCATTCGTTCTGATTCAAGTTGTGCGTTATCAGTCAAAAATCTCATACAAAATCCTCCATAATTATGTACGTTTATACCTTGAAAAAAAATCGAGTTTATTCGGTGACTTTTTTCAAGCCACCGAATAGTGTACACTATTCGAAAAACACCCAAATTATTTTTTGAGATTTTCATTTTCTCATCCTTGCCCGAATAGAACTACGTATTTTTTTTGCCATTTTTCTGTCCTGTTTTACTCCGCATCCCC
>JABUUX010000009.1 GCA_021442965.1 Treponema sp. | reverse complement strand
GCCTATGCACGCGCTCACTTTACCGGTGACTTTGAAACAGACATCATCACCATAAATCCTTATATGGGCTTTGATACACTTAAACCTTTTACTGAATACTGCACCCCGGAAAAAGGCGGCAAAGGAGCCTTTGTTCTTTTATGCACTTCAAACCCGGGTATGACAGATATAGAACATCAGGAACTTAAAGACGGCTCCCTTCTTTTGAATCGTGTTGGAACTGAACTTGAAAGAATTGGTGAAGAGTTTAAATCCCTTTACCCAAGCCAAAGCTGCGGACCTGTGGGAGCCGTAGTCGGAGCCACACAGGCTCAGGATGCCCGCCGCCTTAGAGATATGTACCCAAACACCTTCTTTCTTATTCCGGGCTATGGAGCACAGGGTGGTGCCGCAGACATTGCCGCTACACTTTTAGACAAAGCCGGAGGAACAGTAAACTCCAGCCGAGGCATTCTTTGTGCTTATAAAAAGGATGCTGACTTTGCAAAAAAATATGAAAACGGAACTTTAACACTGGAAGACATTTCTTCTGCCGCACAGAAGAATGCACTTTTCAGTAAAAATGAGCTTATCAGTTTTATAAAATAATTATTACTCGTAAGGAGGATTGTTATGAAAAAGTTGTCCAAATCTTTGGTACTTTTATTCGTTACTTTCATCTTTGTCGCCTGTACCGGATTATTTTCACCCAAGGGCAAAGTCGCCGTAAAACTTCCAGGAATAGCCGGAAGCCGTGCCGCTGTAAACTACAGCCCGGAGGATATAGAATATTACGAAGTCCTTCTTCAAAGTGAAAAACTGGTAGATAAAAAAACTGCAGCTCCGGGAACCGAAATCGTTTTTTCGGAAATTGAACAGGGCGATTATTCCATTACAATTTCGGGCTACAAAAAAGACGCAGATAAAACCGTTCTTGTAGCACAGGGTACTAAAGACGTCCAGATTATTGGAGGGCTTACTTCCAATGTAGAAATTACGCTTTCACTCCTTCAAAAGCCTGAAATTCCAGAATCACCGGAAACTCCAGACGAACCGGGCTCTACAGACACTCCTTCTGAATGGGACCTTAAACCAAGTGATTTTAACGGCATAGAAAGAAAAGACAACACTCCTATAAAAGAAATCTATCTTACTTTTACAGATGAATATTATGCTGTAGGAAAGACAAACAATTTCTTTAATACAACCCTTCCAAATAAATCTTTCAAAGCCGAAGTCCTTTATGATGATAATAAATCATATACTTTCAGCTCTTTAGCAAATATAAGAGCCTTCCAATTCACTCTTCCTTGTAATGATGAAGATATACCTTACGTAGGACAGCAAGTTCCTGTTACTTGTGCTTACCTTGATACTGCCTCAGGTAGTAAAAATGAAACAGTTACTGCCTGCATTAAGCCTTTAACAATTAGTGTTTTATACAACACAGTAATTCCTTCTGTATCCTTTGTAAGCGGCTCTGCAACTATTTCAAGCATAAACATTCCGGCTTACACAGGCTCTGCAAACTTTAGTGTTAACCGCTCTTATGAACAGATTGAATACCCGGTTTACGGAACAGA
>JABUUX010000027.1 GCA_021442965.1 Treponema sp. | reverse complement strand
AAATCATAGTGTCATTCCGAACTCGTTTCGGAATCTTTATACTATATGCAGTGTAGATGCTGAAATAAAATACGAGCTTCGCTCGTTTGCATATAGGAAATTATATAAACCGCTGCTACCGCAGCTTGAGCATCAGCATGACAATACAATACTTTTTAGACAGCACCTTTTAGTTTAATGTTTTTACGATTTAAATATTATCCAAGGAGGCTGAAATATTTTCTGAAACGGAAACATTTTCTCTTGCTTCATTTTGGATAGTGTTTATAGCTGTATTGATTTCATTAATTTGAGTTTCCAAACTTCCAACTTTATCTTTTAGGAGGGAAGTAATTTCTGCAATTGTTGTAAGAGATGTAACCTGCTGGTTTACTTCATTTGTTACTCCTGAAACAAGATTTGAAGTTGTACGTGTTTCGTCTACAACATCTGTAAGGGAGTGCATAACGTCGCGGGTACCTGCATCCATTTCGGAAATACCAGAAAGAATTTCTTCAATTCCCTGAATGGTGGACTTAATTCCTTCACTGCTTACCTTGTTCAGCTTTGCAAAATTTGTTACTGCCTCTGCGGTGGAGTTTACAATCTCTGCATTCTGTTTAAGTGTATCTGAAATATTGTTTGCATTTGCAGTTGTCTCTTCAGAAAGTTTTCTGATTTCATGAGCAATTACACTGAATCCTTTTCCCAATGTTCCTGCATGAGCTGCTTCAATTGATGCATTCATAGCAAGGAGTCCTGTTTGTGCAGAAATCTTATTTACTGTAATTACGAACTCGGCAATTCGTTCGGAAGAAATTTTAAGCTGTTCAACCTGATTAACAAGATTTGTGGTAAGTTTTGCCTGAGAATCCAAATCTGTCATTATGTCATCCATGCCTTCTTTCCTTTTAGCAGCAATGGCACTGACATTTGAAAGATTTGCTGAAATTTGAGACATAGCTGCAGAAGTTTGCGAAATGGATTCGTGAAGACTTTGAACACTTGTCTGCATTTGTTCTGCATTTGCCAGCACCTGGTTACCGGCTTCTTCTGCTGTTTCTGTTTCGTTATTTAATGTTTCTGTTTCATCAAGAATATAGCGGTAAACGTCATTTATGTTTGTCATTCCTGAAGAGGCTATATCTGCAGAATTGTTCAGCGACGTTCCTATGTTCAAGCCTTCTTTGGACTCTTCCAAAACCTTTGTAATTTTTTCCAAAGAATGCTTTGCACTTTCTGCCTGTTCTTCTGCTTTTTCCAGAACCGTATTGTTGAAGTTGCTGTTCAAAACGATGGCTACCTGTGCACAGCTTCCTCCAATTAAAGTAAGAGCATAAATGAGCATAGTTCCTGTAAAATCTTCCCTAAAGTAAGGAACTGCACAGATAATGGTGTAAATAATCCAAAGAATGATTGATGCAAAAAGGAAAAACTTTACCTGTTTTTTAGAAGTTGAAATAAGAAGGTTTACTACTGACATTGCAGTTACAACGAAACCTGAACGGTAAATTACCATTGCAGAATCTGAACTTCCCAAAAGAATAACTGCTGTAACAAGTAAAAAAATACAGATAGAAGACATCAT
>JABUUX010000070.1 GCA_021442965.1 Treponema sp. | reverse complement strand
TCTGTAATAGAAGGAAGACTGTATTCTGTAAAACCTTCTGAATTTACAGGAAGGCTTTCGGTCTGTTCTTCAGAATTTTCTTCCGGTTCATCAAAGAGTTCCAGTTCAGTTTCATCTGTGTCATCATCATCTATATCAAAATAGTGAGATTTTCGTTTTTGTTTTTTCTTAAGTTTTGGTTCTGTTTCGTTTTCATTTTTAGACTCGTCTTCGGAAGATTCTTCTTCATAAGAAATGTCGTCAAAATCTATTTCATCATCATCCGATTCTTCTTCCAATTTCTTTGCTTTTGAAGGGGATTTTTTTGAGAGTTTAGATTTTCCATTAATTTTATCTGCAATTATTCCTTCTGCAACGAATTCAATAATTACAAGCATAATACCCGTTGCCAGTGTTATTACAACTCTAACAATTGGGAAAGTATTGTACCCCATATCAATAACGGAGCGTATAATTTTTTCGCAAAATACACAGGTAAAGAAAGGTACTACGGCTGTAAGAAGACGAAAGGCTTTTCGGGCAGTCCATTTGGACGCAAAGCATAATAGCCCTGAAATAAGCAGAAAAACAGGAATAAGTATACTTGAAAAGCCGTAAACAGCGTACAGCATTTTTCCGGTATTAAGTACAATATTCCCCTGCCCAAAACTGCCAAAGTCAAAAAGCTGCAGAAGCAGACAAATTGTAAAGAATGCGGCAGATAAAAGCAGTGCAATGCCTGATAATAAATTAGTCGTAGCTTTAGTCGATGGTTTCATACATAAAATATCGGTTAAAAAAAATGCAAGTTTAGTGTATAATTTAAGTATGAAAACAACCATCAAGACTATCGGGATTCTGACTTCGGGGGGAGATGCTCCCGGGCTTAATGCCGCAATTCGTGCAATTTGCATATCAGCAAAGGAAAAGTACGGAGCTAAAGTTCTGGGCTTTAAAAACGGTTACAGAGGACTTGTAAACAACGATTTTGTAAAAATGTCTGACTATGATATGGAAGCTCTTCTTTCTATGGGCGGTACAATTTTAGGTACATCGCGGGAAAAGCCCTTTAAGGCTACCGAAAAAAGTCCTGTTACAGGAAAAATGCCGGTAGATTCCATAAAAGATACTTTCAAAAAAAATAAACTGGATGCACTTATTTGTCTTGGTGGAAACGGAACAAACACTACGGCAAGTCTTTTGGCAAAAGAAGGTCTTCCGGTAATTGGTCTTCCCAAAACTATTGATAATGACATTTTTGGAACGGATATTACATTTGGTTTTTATTCTGCCATTGATGTTGCAACAGAAGGAATTAACCAAATCCGTGTAACTGCAAAAAGCATGAGTCGTGCCATGGTTGTAGAAATTATGGGTCATAAAGTTGGCTGGCTTGGGTTGTATTCAGGTGCAGCCGCCGGAGCTGATATCATTCTTCTTCCAGAAATTCCTTATGACATTAAGGTAATAGCAAAAAAAGTAAAACAGCTTAAAGATTCAGGACAGGATTATGTGATTATAGCCGCAAGTGAAGGTGCACTTTCTGTAGAAGAAGCTAAACTTGATAAAAAGGCCTTTAAAAAAGCGCGAGCAGAAATGAAGGA
>JABUUX010000421.1 GCA_021442965.1 Treponema sp. | reverse complement strand
TTTTCTTCATTTACAACCCAGTCCCCTAAAGAACAGTTGTCAAAGTTACGTTTACCGAACCAACCGTCATCCATAACAAGCATTTCAATGCCGTCTTTTGCTGCTTCACGGGCAATATCCAAAAGTTTTTCTGTATTAAAGTCAAAATATGTGGCTTCCCAGTTGTTAATAAGAATTGGCCTCATTTTGTGGTTATAAGAACTTCTTATAAGGTGATTTCTATAAAGAGAATGGAAACTTTGACTCATACCATTAAGTCCTTTTTCGCTGTAGGTAATTACAGCCTGTGGACTAATAAATTCTTCACCGCAAGAGAGAGCCCACTGAAAATTTTCAGGGTTAATTCCTATTTGGAGACGGATAGAATCAAACTGATTTTTTTGTACATTTGCTACAAAGTTTCCTGAATATATAAAATTAATACCCCATACACGTCCTGAATTCCAATCGGTTTTCTTTTCCAGAAGAGCAACAAACGGGTGTTCCTGATGGCTTGATTCCCCGCGAGATGATTTTACCTGATGAAGTCCCATGCTTACAGGGTGACGGTCTATATGACGTTCTCTGGCCCAGCTTCCGTGAAGCGAAATCATATCGAAATTTTCGTTGTCCATATCCAAAGACAAGGAAAGACATTTGTTGATTTTTATCGCACCTGAACCATTATTTTTTATTTTAACGCTTCGCACAATTGAATTGATGTTTTCAAAAACAGTATAGAGAAGTGTAATTTCTACATTAATCAGTTTGTCTTCTGCTGTTATTTCAAGAGTTTCTGCATCTCCAAAAACACACGGAAGCCCATCTAAACTTGGTGTTCCTTTATAAATTTTGTGAGCTTTATATTTAGGTTCTATTCCATTGTGTCCGTTTTCGTTTATTACAGAAAGTGCTGTTTCTCTAAAGTCACCAAGACCGTCACAAGGAAGTTCAAAGGGGATATAGTCCATATAAGAAAGTTTTTCTCTTTCGGGCATTGTATCTGAAAAACCGAATTCTCTGTTTCTTGTAAGGTAAGTTAAATCTTCTTCTTCAAGTCGGCTTCCATACCAAACATGAAGCAGGTTTCCATTATCCACTTTAATGGCATAGGTTGTTTCGTTATTTTCAAGCTTAAAAATACCGGTGTTTTTGTTGAACGTAATCATAGATTTCCTCTCATATTTCTTAGTACTATTAAATCATATTTATTCTTTGCTTACCATAAAGGATTAAAGGATTCGAAACTATTTTTTGAGATTTTTTTGAAAGTTGCATCAATGTATTGTCCGTGAATAGTTAGTATTGCAAAGGAGGCTGGTGTTCCTCCTCTTGGAAGAGAAATGGAACCCGGATTGATAATGTGTATTCCGTTTTCTGTTTTATGACGCGAGATGTGTGTGTGACCGTGAAGAATAATACTACAGCCTTCAGTATTTGCTTCGTTAATAAAAACTTCGTCTCCGTAATCTACGCTCTGTAAATGTCCGTGTGAAATAAAAATCTTTTTACCGGCTGCATTTAAAATTTGTACTTTGGGTATTTCTAGGTGATAGGGAATCTTTTGCAGATTTGGATTTTTATTTTGCGGGACAGGATCAAATTCACAAGT
>JABUUX010000035.1 GCA_021442965.1 Treponema sp. | reverse complement strand
TCCCAATACTTCGTAATAATCACGCTTTGCCATAGTAATTTTTTTCCTTCGGAAAAAAATCAGTTAATAGTGAATATTTAATACTGAATAGTAATTTCAAAAATATGAACCACTACAAAATAACTACTCATCGATAAAAACTCAATAATAACTAATCTTAGTTTGTAAATCTTAATTCTTCAGGAATCAAGGATAATAATCCCCTAAAACCCGTTAAAAATATAATAGTGAAATTAAATAGGAGTATTTATAAACACTATTCAATATTCACTATTAATTATTCACTGCAAAATTGCAAGCAATTTTGCATTATTCATCTTTTACTTCAAAATCAACGTCGTCAGCGCTTCCTTTATCAAAACCGCTAGATCCGTTTGAAGAACCAGAAGCATTACCATCTGCTCCACCAGCAGCCTCAGCTCCAGGTTGTGCCCCTTGAGCAGACTGTTGTTTATATAATTCTTCTGCTATTTTATAAGATGCCTGCTGAAGAGCTTCTGTTTTTGCTTTTACGTCAGCAACATTAATTGGCTCTACTGAAGCTGCCTGTTTTAACTCTGCAACAGCGGCTTCAATCTTTGACTTTTCGGCGGAATCAACTTTATCTCCCAAATCTTTAAGAGTCTTTTCAACCTGATAAATAAGAGAGTCTGCATTATTCTTTACATCTACAGCTTCACGTTTTTCTTTATCGGCGGCTGCATTTGCTTCAGCGTCTTTTACCATACGTTCAATTTCAGCATCAGAAAGACCAGAAGAAGAAGTAATCTGAATAGACTGCTCTTTTCCTGTTCCGAGATCTTTTGCCGAAACATGAACAATACCGTTAGCGTCAATATCGAATGTAACTTCAATCTGAGGAACACCACGTGGAGCTGGAGGAATACCAACAAGGTCAAAATTTCCAAGAGTTCGGTTCTGAGCAGCCATTTCACGTTCACCCTGAAGTACATGAATTGATACAGCAGTCTGAGAATCAGCGGCAGTAGAGAAAATCTGGCTCTTCTTTGTAGGAATTGTAGTATTGCGGGCAATGAGTTTTGTGAAAACTCCTCCCATAGTTTCAATACCAAGAGAAAGTGGTGTTACATCAAGAAGAAGAACATCTTTTACATCACCTACAAGAACTCCTCCCTGAACTGCTGCCCCTACTGCAACCGCTTCGTCAGGGTTTACAGAACGGTTACCTTCTTTTCCGAAAATTGATTTTACAATTTCCTGAACTTTTGGCATACGAGAAGAACCACCAACAAGAAGAACTTCATCAATGTCAGAAGCAGAAATACCTGCATCAGAAATAGCCTTAAGACAAGGTTCTTTTGTAGCTTCAAAAAGATTATCAGTCATTTGTTCAAACTGAGCACGTGTCAAGTTTTTCTGAAGATGTTTCGGACCTGTTGCATCAGCTGTAATAAATGGAAGGTTGATATCTACTGAAGTCTGATTTGAAAGACTGATTTTTGCATTTTCTGCAGCTTCACGAAGGCGCTGCATAGCCATAGCATCCCCTGAAAGATCAATTCCAGAATCCTTTTTGAACTCAGAAATAAGCCAGTTGATAATTGCACGGTCCCAGTCGTCTCCACCAAGCTGAGTATTACCG
>JABUUX010000386.1 GCA_021442965.1 Treponema sp. | reverse complement strand
TTCACTTTTAATATATTTTTATATAACCAGAAATCAGGCTGTTTTGGAATAAATTTTGATTACCTGCGATTTTTCACAAAAAGGAAAACTTTCTCTCTGCGAGTATTTAGAAAACACTATAAGGGACAAAATACTTTCAGGAGAATTAAAAGCTGACGAAAAACTTCCTTCGAAACGTGAACTTGCAGAACACCTTGGGGTCAGTGTAATTACGGTTCAGAATGCTTATGCAAATTTAATTTCAGAAGGATATATTTATTCCATAGAGAAAAGAGGTTTTTTTGTAACTGCACTTCCTGAACAGAAAAACGATTCAAAAAAACTTTTGATAAAAGACAAAGAAAAGGAATTAAAAGAGCACAATTCAAAAATAGAAATTCTTTGTGACTTAACAAGTAATTCCGTAAATTATGAAACATTTCCTTTTTCAACCTGGAATAAAATTTCAAGAAAGGTATTAAATTCCCCTCAGGCAGAATTGTTAAAACGACAGAATGTTCAAGGAGCTGAAGTCCTGCGTTCTAGCATTGCAGAACATTTAAGAAATTTCAGGGGATTTGACATTGACCCAAAGCAAATTGTTGTAGGAGCCGGGACTGAAATTTTATACAGTTATATAACAAAGCTTTTAGGAAACAAAACAATTTTTGCTGTGGAAAATCCGGGGTACAAAAAAATCAGCCTTATTCTGGAAATGAATGGGGCAAAAGTAAAACCTGTAAACATTGATGAAAATGGTATCATTATTTCAGAGCTGAATAAATCTAAAGCAAATGCTGTACACGTTACACCCAATCACCATTTTCCAAGCGGAATTGTAATGCCGGTAAAACGCCGCATAGAACTTCTTTCCTGGGCTGATAAAAATGAAAATCGATACATTATTGAAGACGACTTTGATTCCGAATTTCGTTTTAAGGGAAAACCTGTTTCTCCGTTATTTTGCCGTGCAGCTAAACAAAATGTTATCTACATTAACACTTTTTCTAAAACGCTTTCTCCTTCTTTCAGAATCAGTTATATGGTTCTTCCTGAAAAACTTATAAAAGATTTTTATTCTCTGTTAGGATTTTACTCCTGCACAGTCAGCACTTTTGAACAGTACACTCTTTCTGCATTTATAAAAGAAGGTCATTTTTCAAAACACATTAGCCGAATGAAAAACTATTACAGAAATATCAGAAACGATTTAATTTATAAAATTGAACATTCACCTCTTAAAGAAAAAACTGAAATTCTTGAAAAAGATTCCGGTCTTCATTTTCTTTTGAAAGTGAACACAAAACTTAATGATAAAAAACTTAAAGAAGCACTATTAAAAAAAGGTATTTCGGTTTCTATATTAAGTGATTATTACTTCAATTCAGATAATCTGAATTCAGATGATAAAAAAACTCTGGTAATCAATTATTCAGGGCTCTCCAAGCAGCAGATTTTAAGTACAGTAAATTTACTGTCAGAAGCTTTGGGCAGTTAATTTACTCAGCAAGCTCTGCCCATTTTTCTTCCCATTCAGAAATTTCGGCTGTAATTTTTTCGATTTTTAACTGAACAGCTTTTGCCTTTTCACCATTTGAATAAACTTCAGGATTTGCCATCTGATTT
>JABUUX010000427.1 GCA_021442965.1 Treponema sp. | reverse complement strand
GAAGAACTTGGGCGCATAAAAAAACTTGGACTTAATGACAGTGAATTAGAAATGGTGCTGTACAAAAATGCAGTAAGTTTACTTGAATTATAAAATAATAGAAACATAGTTCCCATAATTCAGTATATTATTATTATGACATACGGAAAAATAACAGAACCTGTACAGGTAATTGTTGGAAGCGGTCTTGCAGAATTGTTCTGTACGGCTGAATATTTGCAGATTACCACAGATGTAGAAAAAGAGATTTTTACAAAATGGGGAGTCCGCTTAAACCATATCCATGTGATTTTTGACGAATCACTTTCAGAAAACCAGTACAAAATTCTGATTAACGGAAATGTTTTTGCTGCTGCAGAATTAATGCCTGAAAGAGTGATGATTTATGGCTTTGATACAAAATTAATTGATTTTTTGGATGAGCAAAAAATTGATTATATTAATGGGTGTGAACCAGCATTTGAAACCAAAGGAATTTTCATAAAAAAGGAAGACAGCGAAAAGGTCAAAAAAATTGCTCCAAGACTTATAAAAGCATCAGATATTTTACAGATTCATATTAGGGCTGTTATTGAGAACAATTTGAAAGATTTGATTTCTACTCAAGTTGTGAAAGAAATGATTGACGATTTGAAAAAGTCTGATTCTGTTCTTGTAAAAGAAATCAAAACAAAATACGAAATGTCATATATCCGGAAAATGCTTCAGTGTCTGCTATATGAAAAAATTACCATAAAAAATCTCCGGATAATTCTTGAAAAGATGGCTGACCTTTATAAATTGCAGGATGATTTTTTGTATTTAAAATCAAGAATTTGTTGTGCGATTAGTTATGACATTTGTGAACGCTTTATCGTAGATGGAAAAATAAATTGCGTTATACTTTCTCAAAAGACTGCAAATATAATAAATGATTCTATTTATAAAATCAAAGGAGAAGTTTATCCTGATATAGATTTAACACGTAAACAATGGGGATATTTGAATAATGGATTAGACGAAAATGTTCTTAGAAATTGTGCGACACTACTTGTTTCTTCTGCATTATACGACTGTCTGGTAAAACATCTTAAAAAATTTTCATCATCTTTTCCGATTGTCTCAGATGAAATGCTTTTGGAAGGAAATTGTAAAGAACAGTTTTCTTTGGATATTCTCTCAGAGATTGATATTGATGGTGACACTCCGAAAGAAGAGACTGTAATTTCAAGACGCAGAAGAAACAAGATTCAGCGTCAGAAAGAAGTGGAAAAATATCTTGCCCAACAAAACAAAACTCCTGCAAACATATTTGATTTTTCAAAAGTTCTGAATCCCACTTTGAAAGAAATTAAAGAGAGGGTCAGTATTTGCGATTTCATAGCAACTGACAATCACTGTGCGGTTGGAATATGCATGGAACCTTTTCATATGGAATATTTTACAAGAAATGCCGTTCCGTATGTTTTAAAAGCAGCCCAGCAAAAAGGTATTAAAATTTTCGAAACAAAAATTACTTCAGAAATATTCTGTAACAACTGTGTCTCTAAAGAAACCTCGGATTTTGCAAAAAAACTTGTACTCGAATATGACAAGATATGGGGAAAAGTTGAGTAGTGAATAGGCT
>JABUUX010000146.1 GCA_021442965.1 Treponema sp. | reverse complement strand
GCCCCTGATAATTTAATTCATCTGTAAGAATCTCTTTGAATGACCGTTTTTCTTCCATATCCAACGTAATTTTGAGTTTAACATAATTATGTAATTGAAAGTTGACTTTATGTGTAACTGAAAATAGAATAATGTGTAATAACATAAGAAATAGTTATGTTTTTGAAATAACACATTTTGGAGGAAATTTTATGAAAAATAAGAATATCAAGGTTTTAGTTGCAGTATTTATGATAATTGGGGCGCTGCAAATTTTTTCGTCTTGTGGTGAAAAAAATTTATCAGAGAATATTTGGTATTCAGAAGATGAGCCAGGGTCAATAGTATACTTAAAAAATAATAAGGATAAATCTTTGACAATAATAACAGAGGGAGAAAAAGGGGTTTTCCTACTTGTTGACGATTCTAAATTAGATGAAATAAACAGTTTCTCTCAAAAATTGCAGATAACTTTGCCAAGTATCATTGTGAATAATTTAACAGATTATTACACTCTTTACAGTATAGACGATGAAAGATATGTAGAAGGTTTCTATACATTTTTTGAAGAAAATAATTCGTTGCTGTTAATTGAAATGAGTTATGATTTTATGTCTGGTCGTCATGTTTCTGTTTACGAATATAAAAAAGTTGATGGTAGATATGCAGAGTTAATAAGTGAAATGAAAGAACCGATTCAAAACATTGTTAATTGTTTTAATAAAAAAAATACGAACGAAGTCTCAATTAATGAAGGGTATAATACAATAATTTATCCAAATTCATACAAAGGAAAAGGGATATGTAAAAAAGCATTAGAAGAACTATATTCAATTGAGCAGAAAAATTCAGATTGGTTTTCTTTTTATGATTATGATTATTTATTAGAAACTCTTCTTCGTGTTATTTTTGAGGATACTAATGTTGGAAGGTCATGGGAAGAAGTAGATACGGGGGTCTACTATTTTTTCAAAGAACTTGAAGAGGAAACAGGTTTGGAGAATTTGTTCTAGTAATAAAAGCTTTTCTCATTCGATTTTCTAACATCTTTTATATGTCATATAATGTGTTCCATCTCCTCTTACCCCAGACATTAGCACCTGCGAAGCAGTCCCGAGCATTGCGAGGGATGAGCCGCGGTTAGACGGCGAAGTGCGGTTGGCTGGAATCAGGTCCAAAACAATATCCCCATACTATTCTCTAAAATCTTTATAGTTATATTCATATCCTGTGGTATAATTTAGTGTTATTTTGATTTTGTACGGGGGCTATGATGATAAAAAAGGCTTACAAAAACAAGGAACTATCACTTTTAGGAATGGGCGCTATGAGGCTCCCACTTATTGATGGTGGAAAAGATAAAGATATAGATTACGAAAAAGCGTCTGAAATTATTGACTACTGCATGAAAAGCGGAATCAATTATTACGATACTGCACATGTTTACCACGGTGGCGGATTTTCTGAAAAGTTTTTGGGCGATGTGATGAAAAAATATCCGCGCGATTCTTACAATCTGGCTACAAAATATAATATCGGAGCCGAAAAAGATTATAAAAAATGTTTTGAGTCCCAGTTGGAACGCCTGCAGACTGATCATATCGATTTTTATTTGATTCACTGCATTCTGGA
>JABUUX010000328.1 GCA_021442965.1 Treponema sp. | reverse complement strand
AAATATTCCCGGTGACAGCGCACAAACTCATCGCTGTATTCGTAATCGTCTGGAAGATTATTCACCACACGAAGCATTTCAAGCCGGATTTTCATTAAAGTTTCGATGTCCTGTTTTTCTGCAATCCTGATTTTCATAAAGCGGATTGTAACATTTTTTTGGGAAATAATCTGTAAAGTGACGGTTGGATTTTGAGGGACACCACCTTCTTCATATGAAGTCACATTCTTGCTTTACACTATACTCCCATAGAAGTATAATAACCCTATGAAAAGTTTACTCTACCACGGTTCAAATAAAATCATTCAAAAACCTCTGTTCGGATACGGAAAACCTTACAATGACTATGGAATTGGTTTTTACTGCACAGAAGATATTTCCATGGCAAAAGAATGGGGAGTTTCAAAAACAGAAGACGGTTATGCCAATATTTATTCCATCGATTTTGAAAATCTTTCTGTTTTGAATTTAAATTCTGAATCCTTTACAATCCTGCACTGGATTTCAATTCTTCTTGAAAACCGTGTATTTGATATTTCTAATGCACTTGCCCTTGAAGCAAAAGAATATCTTTTAAAATACTTTCTTCCCGATTACAAAAACTTTGACATCATCAAAGGTTATCGTGCCGATGACAGTTATTTTTCATTTGCACAGGATTTTATAAACGGAGCAATCTCAGTCCGCCAGCTTGCAAATGCAATGAAACTTGGAAATCTTGGAACTCAGATTGTTCTAAAAAGCAAAAAAGCATTTGACTCAATTACGTTTAAGGGATATGAAACAGCCGGCTGTTCCGACTGGTATGTAAAAAAAGAAAACCGTGATAAAACTGCAAGAAGGCAGTATTTTGATTCAGAAAAAAACAAACGTCAGAAAGGTGATTTATTTATTCTGCAAATTCTTGATGAGGAAATAAAAGCTGATGATCCGCGCTTACGATAAAAACTATCTTTCCAAATTACAAAACTCATTTGCCTCAATGCTGGATTTTGCAGTGAATGATTTAAATTTGCCTCTAAAAGATTTTTTTAATCAGTTTCTTCATTCATCTCTTTGTTCAAAAATAGAAACCGGTGACACTTCAACTCTGGCAGGAAAATCAGGCGTAGAAATGGCACTTGAAGTAATAAATGATTTTTCTAAAAAAGATTTTTACAGGCCTGCGGCAAACAAAAGTCCTGAATACTGGACCGGCTGGGCTCTTTCATATTTTCAATGGTACACATCACTTTCATTTAAACAGATAAATTCATTCATCCCGATTGATGAAGTACGGGAAATGTATTCTCCTTATCACGAAATGGATATTACACATTTTGTTATCCATATGACAGAAATTTATAACCAACGGAAATCAGATACAAACCTAAAAAGCTTCAGACAGAAAGCAGCACTTTCTCAAAGTGAACTTGCAGAAATTTCAGGCATTCCAGTCCGAACAATCCAGCAGTATGAGCAGAAACAAAAAGATATAAATTCTGCAAAAGTTCAAACTCTTGTTATTCTGGCAAAAGTTCTTTCATGCAGAATTGAAGATTTGATTGAATTATAATTTTTTACAGACTCCTCATTTTACCCAAATTTTACACGCTTCTCATAATTTCCTTACATTTCCCCGTTAT
>JABUUX010000314.1 GCA_021442965.1 Treponema sp. | reverse complement strand
ATGCTGAAATAAATTCAGCATGACAATTCTTTTTGGACAGCCCCCAGCTGAATAGCGGTCCTACAGGTTATATAATTTCCTATCACACACCGAACGTATGGTAATAACAAAAAGCGACGGATTTTCCGTCGCTTTTCTTTTTCTTTAGACCGAACTTATTTTTCCCTATACTAAAATACTAGTATTCCAGTATAATAACATTATGAAAAACATAATAAAAACTTTATCAATCGTATTATTATCAGCCTTATTATTTGGGTGCGAAAGCACATCGCAAAAAGAAAGTGCAGAAACACTTCCTCCGGAATATCCGCCTCTTTATGAACTGGCTCAGGCTAAAGGTTTTAAAATGGGCGGCTGTATGAATCCTGATAATCTGACAAGTTATTATTACACAGAAATGATAACTTCAGATTTTAATTCTGTTACCGCTACAAATGAAATGAAACTTTACTCTTTACTGGACTGGAATATAAGAAGTAAGGATGGAATGCCGGCACTTCGTTTTGTAAACTGCGATAAGTTACTTCAGTTTTGCCAGGCAAACAATATTAAAGTAAGAGGCCATGTTCTTGTTTGGGATGCATATATGACGGAATGGTTTTTCTATGAAGATTACCGGACAAAAAAATTTGCAGATGCAGAAACAATTAAAGCTCGCATGAAATATTGTATTGAAGCCGTAATCAATCATTGTGAAGAAAAATTTCCTGGAGTTGTGTACTGTTGGGATGTTGTAAATGAAGCGGTAGCTGACGGTGCAAACGAGGCGATTCCGGGAGATGCTTGCCGTGTACGAAAAAGCCGAGGTGGCGCAAAAAATATGTACTACGAAACAATAGGCCGGGATTATGTAAAATGGGCGTTCAAATATGCTCATGACTGCATAAAAGAAAACGGATATGATATTAAACTTTTTTATAACGATTACAACACTTATATGGCAGGAAAACGCAACTGCATAATAAAACTGGTGGAAGAAGTAAACTCAAAGGATGATGTAATCAACCCGACTGGAGAAAAACTTTGTGACGGAGTTGGAATGCAGTGTTATGTGGGCGGATACGGAACACAGAGCGGATGTATGAATGCGGGAGATATAGTTTCTATTAAAGAGACCATAGAAAAATTTGCATCACTTGGATATGAAGTTCACATTACAGAAATGGCAGTAAGAAACTATGATAAGAGTGAGTATGCTCAGAATCAGCATGCAGAGTTCTACGGAAAACTTGCCTCAATGCTTTCTCATATAAATGAAACTGCAAACGGGAAATTTACATGCTGGGCAATTTGGGGAATGTGCGACAATCCAAGCCTGCCCGAAAGTGACTACAGTTATAAAATGAACGGACCATACTGCGGGATGTTTGACTGGCGATGCCGTAAAAAGCCTGAGTTCTACAAAACTGCAGAAGCACTGAAAAATTAAACTATTAGGGGAGTTGTGGAAAAAGGGGAAGCCTCTGCGTCGGGGCTTCCCTTTTTTTTGTGGTAAATTTTACAAGATAATTTCTGTGTGATAAAATAATTCTGTTATGTTAAAATTTTGGGGTTCATTAGAGAAAATGACTTTCGCACGAACGCTTGACATTCAAAACGTCGGCAATATAATTTTCGCAGAACGCAGAACG
>JABUUX010000132.1 GCA_021442965.1 Treponema sp. | reverse complement strand
GTATGCTGGATGATTTCCTGTCTGAAGTCGAAGTCCATATCAACGTCAAAGTCAGGCATTGAAACGCGTTCAGGGTTCAAAAAACGTTCAAAAATCAAACCGTAACGGAACGGGTCAATATCAGTAATGCCAAGACAATATGCTACAAGTGAACCGGCTCCTGAACCTCGACCAGGTCCAATTGGGATGCGGTGTTTTGGACAGTTGTGGACTGTATCCCAATCAGACTTAGACCAGTTGATGAATTCCCAAACAATTAAAAAGTAACCGGCAAATCCCATACCTGTAATAATACCCATTTCGTATTCCAAACGTTCACGGATTTCCGGTGTTTCTTCGGGATAACGTTTTTTTAAACCTTCTTCTACAAGGTGGCGCATGTAGTCGTTCTGGTCAGACTGATAATCATCTCCATGAGTACGGAATTCTTGAGGAAGCTCAAAGCGGGGGAGTGTTCCTTTAAGTTCCGGGGTGGAGTACTGAAGAATTGTAAGATTGCACATATTGGCAATCTTTACTGTGTTTGCTATCATTTCTTCTTTTACTTCTTCAGTAAAACCTTCAACCCCATAAAATGTCTGGCGCATTTCTGCTTCTGTTTTGAAATAAAATTCCGGATGATGAGTACCGTCATCATCAGTTCCCATTGGAGTACTGTCTTTTAATAGCTTCTTAAAACTTATGCATTTAAGTGCATCCTGACATTCCCAATCCTCTTTTTCTGTATAGTGAACATCATTTGTAAGAACAATTGGAATATTAAGGTCTCGAGCCAGTTTAAGAAGTTTAGGTGCCACAATTCTCTGGTCTTTCATTCCATGGTCTTGAATTTCAATATAGTAGTGGTCAGGTCCGAATAAGTCGCGGTAAGCTGTGGCTGTTTTATAGGCTTCTTCTGTTTTTCCGGAAGCCAGTAACTGGGGAATTTCTCCCGCAATACAGGCAGAAAGGCAAATAATACCTTCGTGATATTTTTTTAAGAGCTCAAAATCTATGCGGGGTTTACCAAAAGCCTGACCTTCTGTGTAGCCAATGGAATTAAGCCAGCACATGTTTTTGTAGCCGGTCATGTTTTCACAAAGAAGAATAAGGTGAAAATATTTACATCCTTTTCCGTTTTTCCCAAAGGGCGCTTTTTCCTGAGTTTTATGGTCTCCGTATGCAACATAGAATTCGCACCCTATAATTGGGTTAATTCCATTTACGTGGCAGAGCTTTTCAAAGTTCAAAGCTCCAAACATATTGCCGTGGTCTGTTAGTGCTACAGCGGGCATGTTCAGTCGTTTTGCTTTTTCTACGATTGCGTCAATCTTCTGGGCACCGTCCAATAGTGAATAGTCTGAATGAACATGAAGATGAACAAAGTTTGAAACCGGGGTTCCTTCCGGAGCCGGCGGAAATTCATGATAGTCTGCCATTTGGTAAATCCTTATTTTATTTCAATTAATATTATATCATATTTATAAAGGTTTGGGGTCTCATAGAACGGGATTCTATAAAAAAGAGTAAAAAAAAGGGGCTGTCCAAAAAGTTCATACCGTAGTGCCATCCTGAACTCGTTTCAGGATCTCAACACTATATATAGTGGAGATGCTGAAATAAATTCAGCATGACAATTCTTTTTGGACAGCCCCTT
>JABUUX010000260.1 GCA_021442965.1 Treponema sp. | reverse complement strand
AACTGAGAACTGAGAACTGAGAACTGAGAACTGAGAACTGAGAACTGAGAACTGAGAACAATTGCAGATGTCGGAGAACGTGTCAAGTACGACATATAATTATCCTATCACACTGAGTAATTTTTTTAAACCTTCTATTTCAAAAACATTCTGAGTAATTTACCATACAAACTTTTAAAAGGCTGGTAACGCATTGGTAAATCAATCCACTGTTTTTTATCCATAATATTTTTTGTATGGCTGAAAGTTTCAAATCCCTGCTTACCGTGATAACTTCCCATTCCGCTTTCACCAAATCCACCAAAAGCAAGTTCAGTTGTAGAAAGATGAACAACTACATCGTTAATACAGCCGCCGCCAAATCCTGTTCTTGAGATTACATTTTTGGCAATTCTATTTTTGTTTGTAAAAATGTAAAGGGCAAGCGGGTGTTGCATTGAATTGATTCTGGAAATAACATCATCTATATCATTATAAGAAATAATCGGCATGACAGGACCGAAAATTTCTTCCTGCATTACGCAGTCATTAAATGAAACATTGTCCATCACCGTCGGTTCAATTTGGAGTGTGTTTGTATCCCACTTTCCGCCATGTACAACTTTATCTGAATCAATCAAACCGCATACACGATCAAAATGTTTCTGGTTGATGATTCTACCATAATCAGGATTTTTTAATGGCTCAAGCCCGAACTGTTTTTCAATTTCTTTTTTAACAGCAATAATAAAAGCATCTTTAATTGATTCATCGCACAGAATATAATCAGGAGCCACGCAGGTCTGCCCCAGATTCAAAAACTTTCCCCAAACAATTCTTTTAGCTGCAAGCTTTATGTTTGCAGATTTTTCTACAATACACGGACTTTTTCCGCCAAGTTCAAGTGTAACGGGTGTGAGAAATTTTGAAGCAGCTTCCATTACAGTTTTTCCCACAGCCTTGCTTCCGGTAAAGAAAATATAATCAAAATGAGTTTCTAAAAGAGCTGTATTTTCGGCACGACCGCCTGTAATTACTTTTACATACTCAGGCGGGAAAACTTCAGACAAAAGTTTTTCCATAACAGCACTGGTGGCCGGTGAATAAGCACTTGGTTTTACAACAACAGTGTTACCCGCAGCTATAGCATCTACAACAGGTTCAATAGTCAAAAGAAAAGGATAATTCCACGGACTCATTACAAGAACTACTCCGTGAGGAGAAGGTTTTTTGTAACTTCTGGAATGGAAATTTGCAATGGGAGTATAAACAGTTTTTTCTTTAGAAAATTTTGCGGCATGCATAATCATGTAGGAAGTTTCTGAAAGAGAAAGCCCTACTTCGCACATATAACTTTCAAAACCGCTTTTACCAAGGTCGCTTTTTAATGCTGCTTTTATTTCGTCTTCATATTTATAAATTGCACTTCTAAGTTTTTTTAAAACTGAAATACGAAATTTTACATCGAGTGTTTTTCCGGTCAAAAAAAACTCACGCTGTTTCTGTACAATATTTTCAATTTCTGTTTTATCCATAATTCACCTCATAATTTACCCATTTTAACTGCTACCTGCTTCGCTTCCCTTGGCAATAGTTTCTGCATTGCGGAAGGGGCTGTCCAAAAAGAATTGTCATGCTGAATTTATTTCAGCATCTCCACTCTATAT
>JABUUX010000116.1 GCA_021442965.1 Treponema sp. | reverse complement strand
TCTTTAGAAAACAAGACTGTATCTCAGAATTCATTCAAATGGATTCTTGCTGAATGGCTTCGCGACGGAAAGCTTTATAAAATTTCATCAGATTCTTATTCACTGTCTCCAAGCACAAAAAAAACTTATAGTCCCGAATACAGTGAAAACGGAAAAGCATTAATTAAATCGCTGGCAGAGTTTTATCCTGATGTCAATTTTGTTGTGTTCGAATCCTATCTTCTTAACGAGTTTGTGAATCACCTGATTTCCAAAAATACTATTGTTGTAATGGTTGAGAAAGATATGGTTGATTTTGTGTTTGAACATCTGGCACAGGAACATCCTGGAAATGTACTGCTTTCTCCTTCAGAAGAAGAGTTCAGGCGTTATTGGACCGAGGACTGCATTGTAGTTGAAAACATAATCAGTGAGGCTCCGTTATTCAAAGACAAGGCGCATGAAATTACTCTGGAAAAGTTTCTGGCAGACTGTATTGCAGATAAAATCGTTTCTATGCTGTTTACGCACAGTGAATACGAAATGATTTTTGAAGAAGCGGGCAGCCGGTACATCATCGATTACAAAAAGTTGAAGAGGTATTCAAAACGCCGAAACTGCTGGGAAAAAGTGAAACCATATTTGGGGGCAGAAGCAAATGATATCTAAAAGTACATTTGAAATTGAGCATATAAAAGAACTTCAGGCGGAATACAAAAATGATATTCATCAGCTGGAGCGGACTCTTTATGCATTCGGGCTGCTTGAAGCAATTTCCAAGACAGGACTTCCATTCATTTTCAAAGGCGGCACTTGTCTTATGCTCTTACTCAAACAACCGAGGAGAATTTCAACTGACATTGATATTGTCGTACCACCCGGAACCGACATTGATGATTATATTCAGAAAGCGGGACACATCTTTCCGTTTTTCCATGTTGAAGAGACGAATCGGAAAAGTGAAATCAGCATTGCAAAAAAGCATTTTAAATTCCTGTATATTTCGCCAACAAAGGGAACAGAAATCACGGTACTGCTTGATGTTCTTTTTGAAGAGAATCATTACACTACGACGCTCAAAAAAAGTCTTGAAAACAAACTTCTGCTTTGCGAGGGGAAAAATGAAATTATCACAGTTCCGAGCATTAACTGCATTCTTGGGGATAAACTTACCGCCTTTGCTCCGCATACAGTTGGAAAGAGTATTGAAAAGTATGATTTGGAAATTATAAAGCAGCTGTTTGACTGTGCAACGTTGATGAAAGAGATGGATGATTTTTCGGAAGTCAAAGACACTTACAACCAGATTGTAAAAACGGAAACAGGCTACCGGAACAATGAGTTTTCAAGGCTTGATGTTTTGAAAGACACGATTTTTTCTTGTGCAAATATTGTAAGCAAGGGTTTTATAGATTCAAAAGATTTTGCAGTTTACAACCGTGGAATCGAAGCAATCAGAACTCATATTTTCGGAGCAAAATACGGAGTGGAAAAAGCCGCTCTTGATGCAGGCAGGGTAATGTATCTTGCAAGCTGTGTTCTTTGTGATGCAGAAGAAGTGGTGGAAATAACTGATTTTGAGCCGTACCAGAAAAATGAGATTGAATATCCTGAATTGAAGAATCTTGCAAAAGTGCGGAAAGCCTACAGAGAAGCATACGCGTACAGTATGGC
>JABUUX010000308.1 GCA_021442965.1 Treponema sp. | reverse complement strand
GAGATGAGAAAAATTAGAGATGAACAGAAGGGAATAATCTTTCTTGTAGTTATGTTTTTAATTCTGGCGGGCGCTTCTGTTTTTTTTGCACTTTCATTAAGAACAGATAACGTTGCAGAAAGCCTTGATGAAGATCAGGTTGTTCGCGAACTTTTTATTTTTGAAAAAGATGACGGCAGTGTTTTATTTTCTTCTGTTATGGTTTATTATCCGGTAACTGCAAAGGCTGCAATAGTGAATGTACCTTCCAATACAGGTGCTATTTACCAGTCTTTGGGGCGAGTTGATGCCATAGAAGAAGTATACAAAGAAGCGGGTGTTGAAGCCTTTAGAAATGAAGTTGGAAAACTTTTGGGGATGAGCAGCATTCCGTTTTATGCTGTAATTAAAGTAAGTGATTTCTGTAAAATTACAGATTTGCTTGGCGGGCTTAGAGTTTTTGTTCCGTCTCCTGTAGATTTTACAGATGAAGAAGGAAAAAGGATTCTGCTGCCTAGTGGTGCTGTAAACCTGGATGGCCAAAAGATTATTACATATCTTACTTACCATTTACCGGAAGATGAAGAAAGTGATGAACAGGAACGATATCAGAATGTAATGGCTGCTTTTTTTACAAGTCTTCATGAAAAGAAATATCTGATTTTAAATCCAAAACATTTTGGAAAGTACACTGCTGATATAAAAACAAATCTTGATTCTGATGACAGTTTTACTTTGTACAAAATGATTTGCAATATTGATTCAGATTCAATTGTAAAACAGACTATTACTGGTACACAAAGAATGAATGAAGGAAAGCTTTTGCTGTATCCTCGTGAAAATGGAGAATTTATAAAGACTGCGGTTCAACAGTCTACCAATATGCTTACAACAAAAGGTGGAATTCAGACCAGCCGAATTTATGTGCTGGAAATTCAAAACGGTACGAGTGAAGACGGCCTTGCCAGACGTACTGCCGAACGTTTTAGAAATGCCAGTTATGATGTTTTAAGTCCGGTAAATGCAGACAAACTTTATAATAACACTGTGATTATAGACCACATTGGAAATCATGAGATTGCCATGATGGTGGGAGAGTTTATACAATGTACAAACATACAGGAAGCAGAAATAAAAACGGAGGAAGAATTTGAAAGCAACACTGCAAACGTGGACTTTACGGTTATTCTTGGAAAAGATTTTAACGGACGCTATGTTGTTCCAAATTCAAGGTAGATAAATGGGAAAAACGATTGAAGAAAAAGCATTAGAGATTGCCAAACTTTTGGAAGATGGAAAAGGTCAGAACGTAAAAGTTCTGGATGTTTCGGAATTAAACAGCTGGACTGATTTTTTTGTAATCTGTACTGTAACAAGTTCTGCTATGCAGCAGGGGCTTGCCCGTCAGATAAAAGATTATGTAAAAACTAATGACATGGAAATTCATGTAACTAACAAAAAATCTCCGGATGGGGATGACTGGAATCTGATTGATATTGGACCTGTTGTTGTTCATCTTATGTCTCAGACTGCGCGTGATTTTTACGATTTGGAAAAATTGTGGCACGCGGGCAGAGTAGTTAATATTGAATAGTGAATATTGAATACTTAATAGTTAATAGTGAATGCGCAAGGAATATGAAGGGCGGGCGGAACGAAGTGAAGCCCGGTCCGAAGCTTTGCGAAGGACTGGAGCGCTTA
>JABUUX010000428.1 GCA_021442965.1 Treponema sp. | reverse complement strand
CTGTCATTCCTTCTTTAACTTACAGTATACCACAATTCCTGGTTTTCGGGTGGATTTTTACAGTTTAGCGCAGGCTGTTTCAAGCGGAACGAACTGAAGCTTGAGCGCCGTACCCATTCCGGCCGCAAGACGTTTGAGCATTTTAAGAGACGGATTTGCATTCCCGTTTTCTATTTTGCTTATATCGGCCTGATTGATTCCCGTTCTTTCTGCCAGTTCCTTTTGTGTAAGGCGGCTGTTTTTGCGAGCCACTATTATTGCATTTATGGCATCATATTCGGGTGCAAGGTCATCCCATTCATTTTTGAATTCAGAATCCTTCATCTGTCCTGCAAGATATTTTTCAAAGTCGTCCATCGTCTGCCTCCTTTATTTTTAAACCGTCTAGTTACGGTTCAAATATTCCGTGCGGTATTTTTTTGCACGTTCGATTTCTTCAGGCGGAGTTTTCTGTGTCTTCTTTACAAAGCCGTGTGTAAGAACAGCCTTGTTTCCGACGACAAAGAAATACAGAACCCGTGTAATGTCGGAACCGAATTTTGCCCTTAATTCAAGGATGCCGTCTTTAAGCGATTCTGAATATGGAAGTCTCAAATCTGTTCCCTGTTTTTTAAGAAGCTCAATTGTACGGAGCATCTTTGCCTTCATCTTGGGTGAAAGGCTGTCCAGAAAATCTGTTACAGGGCATTCCGCTGTTCCGTCTTCTTTGGGTTCCTTTTTGTAGAATTCTATAGTCAACTCAGCCATACGGAATCATTATATGGTATATATTCCATATTTGTCAAGAAAAAATTACAACTCACGATACGAATGCTTTCTACCCTGTATTTCAAAAATCTTCATAAAATAAAAAGTTTTACTAAAAGAAAAATTCCCAATACGATGTATCCAACGCCATAGATAATACGCCAAGTTTTACTAAGCCATCCTTTTGAGTAAATCTCATTAAAAAAATGATAAAAACCGCATATAATACTTGATAACGGTATGGAAAAATACATTAATACCCAAAACTTAAGAAAGATTCCAGCTAAAAAGAAACAGAATCCAATGACCAATATTATAAACCAGGAATTAAAACCTTTTTTCTCTTCTTTCGTCATAATTCACCTATTTCCATTAATGATGTTCGTAATATCTTTCCATCATTTTATTTATTTCTTCAGGTGTTGCATTCATATCTCCAATATTTTGTAAGATATTTTTTCCGGTTTTATCTTCAACATAGCTATCCAAAGCTCCACTTGTTCCAAGACCTGTATTAGCTGTTTGAACTTTGCCGATTATATCATTAGCACGGTCAATACCGTTTGCAATTCTGCTTGCATTTCTAGCGCCTTTAGCAAATTTAATTCCACTTGTGACTTTCATATCGACAAGACAGTCTGCCATAGATGCAACTGCTCCAGCTAATTCTTGTTCCTCTGGAGTAGCTCCTGCAGTACTGGCTATTGCTTTTGTGGTTTCGGCAATTAAACCATCATAATTCTTATCAACACATGCAGTAAGCATCCCTGTTACACCGTCTGCAATGTTGTAAATCCCATCAAGAACTGCAAAAGTCGAAACTCCGGCAGAAACTCCTTCGGCTAAAACACCACCTGCAACCTCAATAACTCCGCCTGTGACTTGAAGAAGATTTAAGAAAAATTGGGAAGCAATAAAATTTCCATCCGGATCTGTGTA
>JABUUX010000467.1 GCA_021442965.1 Treponema sp. | reverse complement strand
TGTGATACTTCTACCTGAATCTGCATACGGTCTTCATCGCTGTAGATACCGTTTGCTGACTGAACTGCAAGTTCACGAATGCGCTGGAGAACATCTGTAGTTTCCTGCAGGTATCCTTCAGTAGTCTGAATGAATGAAACACCATTCATGATGTTCTGGCTAGCCTGGTTGAGTCCGCGAATCTGGCTGCGCATCTTTTCAGATACTGCAAGTCCTGATGCATCGTCACCGGCGCGATTGATGCGTTCACCAGAAGAGAGTTTTTCCATGTTTTTCATGATTGAATCATTTGAAATGTTCAATACACGATCTGCATAGAGTGAACTCATATTGTGATTAATAATCATAGTTGTGCCCTCCATGTTTACTTAAAAACAGAAACTTCATGTTTCCATTCCCTGTCAGGTGCAGGCTGTTATGGTTTTGCGCCCCCATAACAGTTCCAGACCTATTACGGCAGGAATAGTCTGCTCTAATATATTAAAATATTGAAGAACAGACTGTTTCTGCCGTCACCTGTCAAAACAAGACAGCACTATTTCAAAGAACAAGACACATCTGAAAGTGTGTCATAAATCCAAAATAAATACGGGTGTCAGTTTGAGAAAATTAGTAGGGTAGAAAAACACCGCACAATTCAAAGGGTTTTGCTTTACAAAACCCTTTGAATATTATAATACACTACCTTCTTAAAAGGCAAGGACGAACTTTTGCAAAGATTTTATCTGAGCAAAGAAAGTACGTTCTGGCTCTGACTATTAGCTTGTGCCAGCATTGGTATTTCGTTTTGCGAAATACCAATGCCTTTTGTCAAATCTTGAACAATTTATCTCAAAAGAGACAATACGTTCTGGCTCTGACTATTAGCTTGTGCCAGCATTGCTGTACCAGCCTGCTGAAGGATAGAATTCTTTGTGAAATCTACCATCATTCCTGCCATATCTGTGTCACGGATACGTGATTCTGATGCCTGGAGGTTTTCTGCAGCAATATTCAAGCCTTTTACTGTGAATTCAAGGCGGTTCTGATATGCACCAAGATCAGCTCTCTGTTTGTTGATCTTTTTGAGCCCATCATCAATTACACCTATTGCACGGTTGGCTTCTTCCGGTGTTTCAAGAGACATTTTTTCGTTTTCAACAAGGAGACCAAGAGCTGTAGCAGACATTGTTCCGATGAAAACCTGTGTTCTCTGATCCATGTTTGCACCAATGTGGAACCACATTGAAGCTGTTACTGTGTTTTCTCCAGTAGAGCGTGCAAAACGTCCTGTAAGCATGTTCATACCATTAAACTGAGCTGATGAAGCTATGCGGTCAACTTCAGAAACAAGTGAAGAAACTTCAACCTGAATCTGCATACGATCTTCTGCAGAGTAGATACCGTTAGATGACTGAATTGCAAGTTCTCTGATGCGCTGAAGAATATCAGTAGTTTCCTGAAGATATCCTTCTGTTGTTTGGATGAAGCTGATTCCGTTTGAAGCGTTCTGTGAAGCTTGGTTCAGACCTCTGATTTGGCTGCGCATCTTTTCAGATACTGCAAGCCCAGAAGCATCGTCACCTGCACGATTGATTTTCTGACCGGAAGACAGTTTCTCCATATTCTTATCGAGATCGAGTCCTGTAACTCCCAGCTGGCGATTGGCAAACATTGCCGACATGTTGTGGTTGATAACCATAGTATTCCTCCTTGGAAT
>JABUUX010000425.1 GCA_021442965.1 Treponema sp. | reverse complement strand
TGGAAGGGCGGAGCCCCGCCCTACGCCTCAACCTGCTTCGCAGTTTTCGGCTACCCTGCCCAGCGGGGGAACGTCCCCCGCAACGCCCCCTTGTTTTTTTTAATTATGACTTTAGTTTAACCATATTAATTGTTAATAAAATAAATCAAATATAGATTTTATGGTATAAGCATATTCAAATTTAAACACTCCAGATTCATTATCTGATAAAGTAACCATTATCTTAACTTTATTATCTTTAGGTATAGGAAAATTAATATATCCAAGATGATATGTTGAAAAATAATATTCACAAGATGGTACCCACCTTTTAAATGCTGAATAGTGTTCAGAACTATATGGATAATATTGTATCAACAAATCATTTATATTGAATATTTCTCCATCTAAAATCAAATCAACCTTTTCTATTTTGTAATAATAATCAGATACATTTGAAAAAACATCAAAAACAAATCTTGCTTTAGCATATTTTTTTGAAGATACTGAACAATTTGTAAGTTCTGTAACTGCAAAATAAATTTTCCCATTATGCGTATATTTATCAAAAACACAATCAGAGAGATCCCCTTCAAGAGCTTTAGAATATAACTTTTCATCGGACTCAACTTTTATTACATAATGAGGACTAATCTTGCATGATAAATTTATGAAACTAATAATCATAAAAATTAGAAAATAAAGTAATGTCTTAAAAATTGTTGAAGGTTTATTAGAATAAATGATGTTCATAATAACGCTCCATTGCAGCTTCTTTTGATTCTTGACTTTTTTGAGCTCTGATTTTATCAGCTTCTTGTTTTGATAAATTTACATCCATGTCATATTTACCCACAGGAAAATTCACTGTTCCTAAGAAACGTTCAAAGCCAGTCGTAGGATCATCTTCACTATTCCCATAAAGCAAATATGGTAATAAATCTTTAACACCGTGTTCCAATTTTCCTTTAGGACCTACAGGATCCGCAAAATTATATGTTCCTTTATTTACTTCATCAGTAACTAAATCACCATTTGAATCATATACCAATTCAAAAGAGCCATTTTTACCGTCACTCATTGTGTACTTGTCATTGCCACTCGGAGACGGACTTCCTTTACCATTTTCATGGCAATTATCCAGATTTTCAGGATTTTCACCAGTTTGTGTTCCAAGTTTTGTAAAACCTGAAGCAAGGGCATCCTCAACTCTGTTATAAGAAAAGTTTTTTTGGTTATCATTTCGATTAAAATGTTCTTCTTTGCTGGGCATATTATTTTTAATATATGAAACAACAGCTGAAGCTAACATAAAACCTAAAGGACTTCTGCCGTCAGGGTCTTGATATACAATAGGATTGTTATTTCCATAATTATACAAACTGAAATTTGTTGCATTATATGCTCCCCCGCCGGCATCCGAACCTGCCATGTAATCAGACATTGCCGGGTCCGTACTCAACCACCTCGAATACTTCGGATCCAGATACCGTGCTCCGTAATAATACAGCCCGGTCTCTTCGTCCATTTCCTTCGCGGTGAATTTATACGGCAGCCACTCAAGGCCTGTATTCTGAGTCTTCTCTACCCACGTTTCACCGTACGGTGTGTATTCAATGCGCTGGTATTCGTTGCCGTCTTTGTCCGAAATCAGACTGGCACTTCCCAAATGGTCACTGTGGTAAAAATACTGCTTTGCGTTTTCTTCGCTGTATGTGGCACC
>JABUUX010000005.1 GCA_021442965.1 Treponema sp. | reverse complement strand
AATGTAAAAGTTTTTGATAATGAATCTGGAAAAGTTGCAGTTGAATATGCACCGGGCGGAAGTGACTACGGTGTTATTCTTGGAATTGATATTTCAGAGGACGGGCAATACATTGCTACAGTTTCAGGACATGACAACCAAAGATTTGTTCTGGCAAAAAAAGAAAATACTCAGGTTCGCATTCTATTTCACGAATTCCTTCCTAACGGGCTTTCAGTTCAGCAGGATATACATTTTACAAAAGACGGTAAATCAGTTTTCTACAACTTTAATGGGGGTGTAGGAATTCTGAACATTGAAGATGCTGTGAATACAAGACTTGATATTCCAGCCAGAGTTATATCCATTGAAGAAAGTGACGATTTAGTATTTATCCTTGGCAAAAATAAAAATGAGTACACTGTATATATATGCGAAAAAACAAACTCCATTGCCGGAAGTTTTTCGTTTACTGCAGATACTGCATTTATTAAGGCTTTTGGAAACAAACTTTACATTGGAAAAGACAATTCAATTTCTAAAATCAATATTACTAAAAAATAGGATTATAAAATGAAAAAAGTATTATTAGAAATCACCCTTGCAACAATATCTATTTCGCTGTTTGCTTTTGACTGGCCATTACAAAACATTAATACAGATAATCTAAAATCCTTTTTTGCCCAAAAAAGAGGACAAGGAATATCATCCTCTCTTATAATTGAAAAACAAAAAGAAACAGACCCTGAAGCTGAACCTGAACAAGTAAAAACAAGTGAATCAGGTAAAGTTATTGCACTGCTAAACGAATTTACAGATGATAACGATTTTTTTCCTTCAACGTTAGGAAACGCAGTTATCATATCTCACACTGACGGAATTCTTTCTGTATACGGAAATCTGGACAAAAATAGCATGGAAACTTCCCTTCACCAAGCCCAAGTTATTGCACCAGGTGCTTCTCTTGGAACGACTGGTTCGTCTGCATGGTCTGATACAGGGACTACTTTGGAATTTCAGATTCTTGACTCCAAAAACAAAACAGCCATAAACCCAAGAATTTTACTTTCCAGAATAGAAAAAGAAGGTACATTTCCACCTTCCGATATCATTGTAGAAAACAAAGACGGAAAACATTATGAACTTTCAAATATGAAAGTTTTTCAGGCCGGAACATATAAATTTTTCCAAAAAAGAAACGAAAGTCTAGTTCCCTTAAAAACGATTCTTCTTTTAAACGGCGAAGTTACTGATGAACTTCATTTTGATCATCTTTTACAAGAAGAAAACCAAATTAAAATGTCGGGAACTGAAAAAAAATACAGCGGGACGGAAATTTATCCTTCAGATAAACTTCTGTTTTCGGGAGAAGCCAGACTTACTCCCGGAAAACTTGTATTAACTTTTGAAAATTACAATCACAACGGAATAAAAAGAATTGTAAATTACAATATTTCGGTTTATTAAATCCCTCTTAAGAGCTCAAACTGCATCCACAGAAAAAAAAGGCTGTGCAGGAATCTACACTTGATTCTGCACAGCCTTTTATTTTAGGTCTTAAACCTGATTTTATTTAATTCCGTATGTAGCAATAAATACGCCGGCTGCAATTGCAGTTCCAATTACACCCGAAACGTTAGGTCCCATTGCATGCATCAAAAGGAAGTTAGACGGGTCATTTGCCTGTCCAACTTTATTAGAAACACGGGCTGCCATTGGAACGGCAGAAACACCGGCAGATCCTATAA
>JABUUX010000432.1 GCA_021442965.1 Treponema sp. | reverse complement strand
TCGGGATTGAACTTGATAAAATGATTCTGCAGGTTCAAGGTCGAACATGGGACAGTGTGCCAGTACCGAATGTAACGGCAGAAGAACTTGATGAGCGTGCTTTTCAGATTTTCAAGAAAAATGCACTTTTAACTCACAGACTTTCCGAAGAGGATTTGAATCTTTCAAACAAAGAGCTTATAACAAATCTTCGCGGTTTTGAAAATGATTATCTGACACGTGCGGCGGTGCTGGCATTTTATCCGGATCCTGAAAAATGGTTCATTGGTGCTTACATAAAAATTGCCTATTTTTTTGATGAAGCAGAAATTCTTTATCAGGATGAAGTTCATGGTTCTTTACTTTCCCAGGTGGAAGACTCAATGAATCTTATTTATACAAAATATCTTAAGGCACTGATAGATTACGAGGGAATTACAAGACGGGAAACTTTTATGTTCCCGAGAGAAGCCTTCAGGGAACTTTTGTTGAACGCAGTTGTTCATAAAGATTATATGCAGACAACGCCAATTCAGATTCAGGTTTTTAAGGACAAAATTGAAATCTGGAATATTGGAAAAATGCCCGAAGATATTCAGCCAGAAGATTTATTTTCAAAGCACCGTTCCTCTCCAAGAAATCCAAAACTTGCTGACATATTCTTTAAATGCGGTTTTGTTGAAGCATGGGGAAGAGGATATGTGAATATTGAGCGGATTTGCCGTGATTTTAATGCAGAATTGCCTTTGCCTCAGAACAACAGCGGTGGACTAAATGTTCAATGCAATGCCTGTGAAAAATATCTGGAGCTTGCAAAAAAATACGGAGTTGATGGATTTGGAAAGCAAATAATCGGACAGGGTGCAGATAATGAGCCGATAAATGAGCCGATAAATGAGCCGATAAATCTGGTTTTAGCTGCAATTTCTGAAAATCCTGCGTTAAGCAAAGAAAAAATAGCGGAAAAAATAGGTATGTCCAGAGCGACTGTCACCCGGGCTATTTCAAAACTTGTTGAAAGCGGAACAATCCAGAGGCATGGAAGCAACAAAAACGGATGTTGGGTTATTAACATAAATAATGGTAAGGAAAGGAGTTGAAGTTTATAGATGCTTAATCTCCCTGAATCTACGGAAGTAAGGCAGCGGATAAATAAAACTGCCATATACAGAAAGTTTAGTCTCGATAATGCACAACAGGCAAAATTTGATGAGGATATTTCTACTCTTATAATTGTGAATGAAGTGTCTTCTCAAACGATAAAACTTTCTGGCAGTGATGAGAATTCTTTTTTTGTTCTGGAAGTTTTGCTTAAGCATAAGGATTATGATAAAAAAAATATAGAACGATTGAGCAAATTGATTGACCAGAATTTATTATTGGTTTTGAGATATGAAGATTCTGCTCGCTTGGCTGTGTTTAAAACAGTATTGCATGAGACAGAGTGGAAGTCTTTGGATGAATTGAGTTTTACATTGAACGGGTTGAATTTTGATTCAATGTGGGAAAATGTTATCCGCACTGTGGGTGGAATAGAACAGCAGGCAGAAACAACTCTTGAAGAGCAGATAAATCTGAATATAGAAAAGAGCAAAGTCCAAAAGCAGATTGATGTTCTTAAAAAGAAAATGAAAAACGAAAAACAGCTTAACCGCCAGTTGGAGATTAAGTCTGAAATAAAGAAGTTAGAGGGGATGATAAAATGACAAAACCAAAATTTGAAACACTGGATATGACACAGGAAAATATTAAAAAGATTGA
>JABUUX010000230.1 GCA_021442965.1 Treponema sp. | reverse complement strand
ATGTTCTGTTTCCAGTAACCGTTCGCCATCGTCAGTTCATAAAAATCTGTAAAAAGTGCGCTCGTAATCGTCGAATTTTCTATAACATTTTCCATAAATTACCTCTTCAAAAAACTTATTCCGTAATAATCCGCTTTCCTATTCCGCAGTAAACTATTCAATATTCACTATTAGATATTCACTTCGCCGTCAGGCGAATACGAACGGTGCGGTCGTTTACAGTATTTGAATGTAAATCTGGCACCAAAGTATCTTCCCACAAAACGGCTGGCTGCTGCCTTGAATTTCCACTTAAAGCTGTATATTGCAATGTGTTTTCCCTTGTTTGCTTTTTTAAGACAGTGTGCTACAACTTTGTCTGCCGGAAGTCCGTTTTTCACTTTTTCACGAACTCCCCCAGATGCTACATTTGCAAATTCTGTAGAAACAGGTCCCGGACATAATGCACAAACTTTTATCCCTTTGTCTTTAAGTTCAGCGGCTAATGCCATTGTAAAACTTAATACATAGGATTTTGTGGCTCCGTATACTGCAAATTCTCCTAAAGGTAAAAAGGATGCAAGGCTTGCAGTATTTATTAATAGTGAGTCTTTTATCATATAAGGAAGGCATACTCCTGTAAGACCTGCAAGACTTGTACAGTTCAAATCTGTCATTTCCATTTCACGTTCAAAAGGCGTTTCTTCAAAAGGTCCGTATGTGCCGAATCCTGCATTGTTTATAAGTTTAGTAATTTGAATACCACTTTCTATAAGTGTAAGTTTTGAATTTTCTTCATCCAGAAATCTTTTAAAAGAACAAACACCTTCTTTTCCTGAAATATCCATGGGTAATGGGCGAATAATATTAAAATGATTTTTAGAATTAATTTCTTCTGCAAGTTCTTTCAGTTTTTCTTCCCTGCGAGCAATAATCCAGATTTCATCTTCTTCACTTAAAGCTGCAATTTGTTTTGCAAATTCTTTTCCCATTCCGGAACTGGCTCCGGTAATAACTGCAATTTTTTTCATATGTTCTATTATAATGTTATTTGGGGTATACTTCCAATATGAATAAAAATGTTGTGATTGTTTTTGTTTTCATTCTGTTTTTCTTTTCATCTTGTACTAAAGACTTGCTTTCCGAAAAAGAAAAAAATAACAGAAAGTTTGCTTTAGAAATTTATAAAGAAGTTAAAACGATACAAAAAGAAAATGATGAGAAATTTGAAAATTATCTGTCAAACCTTTCTTTGGAAGAAAAAGTAAGCCAGCTTTTTATAATCAATCTTGAAGGAAATAAAACTTTCCGCGCGATTGACGTACTTGACGGAAAACCTTATGTACCCGGCGGTTATCTTTTTTTCAGTTACAATCTTTCAGAAACTTTCGAAGAAGTAAAATCGTTTACAGACGACATAAAAAATTACTGTGTCAAAAATAACATCATCCCGCCTTTTCTTGCAGTTGATGAAGAAGGCGGATATGTTCAGCGCCTTCGAAAACTTGCAGGAAAAATCCCGTCTGAGGAAGAGGTGGCAGAAACGATGACAGTTGCCGAAGCATATGAACTCTATTCCTTTCATGCAGAAAAAATGCGTGAAATGGGCTTTCACATTAATCTTGCACCTGTTTCAGAAGTTCTTTCTGATTACAATAAAGATTTTCTTGATAACCGGAGTTTTGGGGACGCCGTAAAAACAGAACAATATTCGATTGCCGCACTGAACGCATATCAGAATAACGGCATTTCGTGTGTCATAAAACATTT
>JABUUX010000144.1 GCA_021442965.1 Treponema sp. | reverse complement strand
TCTGGATTTTTCCTTTTTTAACCATAAAAAGGGCACTTAAAAAAAGTCCTACTACTGCAAAGGAAGAGATACCTGTAACAATTTTTCCAAACACAAGAAGCGCAATGCCAAAAATAAATACCATCAGGGCAAAAACCGCACTTCCGGAAATAAGAAAAGGCAGATGAGCTCTTTCTTTTTGTGTAAGATTTTCCATAATTTCTTTTTTAGGATAAAGAAATGCAAAAACTCGTTTTTTATCACTCATAGTATTATTTTATATCTACTTCTTTAAAATTGCAATTTTTTCTCTAAAATCTCAATTTTCTTCAATTTTTTACATTTATACTGTCGTGTAGTATAATCTAACCTATGGAAAAGATTTTTGAAAATTTAGAATTTTACAATGTTAATGATGTTCGTTTTTTTCATGTAATGGGAAGAAATGTTTTGAATCCCGGGAAAAACGGAAAACCTGTAGCACTTTTTTGCAGCGGAAGTCAGATTGAATTTAAAATTAAAGCTCAGGAAATTTGGGTGCAGGTGGAATCTGATTATGATACTCACGAAGTATGGCTTTGTGCCTGGGTTAATGGTCGGCATATTTCACGTTTTATGGCAGAAAAAGGAAAAACTTGGATTTGCCTTGCCAGAAATTTAAATCCCGAAAAAGAAAATCTTGTAAGCCTGATGAGAGATACTCAGGCAATGAGTGCAGACGGAAATCAAATTCTTTTAGTTCATCATGTAGCAGTTTCTAAAGGCACTGTATTTTTACCAGTTCCTGAAAGAAAACTCAAACTTGAGTTTATAGGCGACAGTATTACTTCAGGCGAAGGATTATGCGGCAATACTGATGAATGGGACTGGATTTCTACCTGGATTTCTGTAATGGATAATTACGCTGTAAAAGCTGCAACTGAACTTAATGCTGATTTTAATATAATGTCTCAGTGCGGCTGGGGAGTAATAACAGGATGGGACAATAACGTAAAATGTTCCATTCCCCAGTATTATGAAAAAGTTTCGGGTTTAAACTGGGGACAAAGTCAGAAAGCTTTAGGGGCGGGAGATGATTTTGATTTTTCGTCTTTCCAGCCTGATTATATTTTTGTAAACCTTGGTACAAATGATTCAGGTGCATTTAATCAGCCTTTGTGGAAAGATCCTGAAACCGGCATTGAGTATAAGATGCGAAAAGATGAAAAAGGAAATCCCTTGGAAGAAGACGCGCTTAAACTTTCAAAAGGAATTTCTGATTTTTTAAAGCTTATACGAAAGCATAATCCTAAAGCCCGTATATGCTGGATTTGGGGAATGATATCGCTTCCAGAAATTTCGCCATATATTCAAAAAGGTGTGGATATGTTTGTTTCTGAAACAGGCGATAAAAATACTGATACTATGATTTTAGACGGAATGGAATGTGAAAAATATTTGGAAGATAAAGGCTCACGCGGTCACCCGGGGTCGTTAACTCATCTTCTGGCTTCCAGAAAAATAAAAAAATATATTGAAGAACACTCAAGTTTTTAGTTTTGTTGTTATATTTTAACTGGAGGCTTTATGGCTGATTTACAGGATTACATAGCATGGCGCGGAGATTTAAGTTTTGAAGTTGCGCCATTCAATAAAATTGATGCTCTGGTTTTGTGTCAGATTACTTATCTGGATTTTACAGGATATCTTTCCAAAGATTTTAAGGAAAAAAAGACTTTGGGAAATCTTGTTGATTCCATGTCAGAAGATGATTTTAAAAATGTTTCAAAAGATTT
>JABUUX010000449.1 GCA_021442965.1 Treponema sp. | reverse complement strand
TTCCCAAAGTCCAGAAGAGTTTGAAAAGGACATCAGGCGGTTTTTAGCAAGTGCAATTTTGCAGTAGGTGTTAATTATCAAGAATTTTGATAAATTCTTCTTGTCGGACTTCGTTTAGACTACAGTCTCCACTGCTGTATTTTTTTACATAACGATTGATACTTTTCTCTGGTGATAAACAGTGGCTGTACATATGAAGAAGTCTTATTACCTGACACTGTTTGAAAGGTATATCTGTTTCTCCGAAATAATGTCGGTAAAGAACATATAAAGAAAGCAGCATATTTTTATCCAAGTTTTTATTATAAACAGTATCTTCTGCCTGTTCTGACCATACGTTAATTCCCTTCAAAGCAGGTTCTACAAGGTCTTTTCTCATTTGAATTAAGGCATCAAACTTTTCTGCAAAAGCAGGATGTTTAAGCATAGTATTGAAAAAACTCATATTTGCTGCAGTCTTTCCGGCATATATTTTCTCATATTGCTTTACATATTTTTCACAGACTAAAGATTTGTCTTCTGGAGTTTTATGAAGTTCGGACAGAGTATTTTCTGCTTCATTTTTTATTTCCAAAAGTTCCTGTTGAATCATTTTACAGAACTTTATCAATTTGTCAGAATCTACGGCATCTATAAAAACAATCTCTGACCGCACAAGTCCGCTTTTCTGGAAATTGAATTTCTTGTAAATACTTAGAGGAACCACGAATAAAGCATCTCCCTCTGGATTATTCAGAAAATCATTTGATGTGAAATAGGGAGAAAATTCTTCAATCAGACGAGTAACAAATATTTTTATTGAAGTAATCAATTTTAATTTGACTATTTCAGAAAACTGGTATTTCAAATATTCCTCGCTCTGTCCATCTTCTTTTCCAATATTAAATGCCTTTACAGCAATGGAAGGGAATATGGCATTTATATTCGGGAGGATTTCATTGGGAATAGAATTAGTTTGCAAAATAAGACGAACATGACTGTCCAGTTCTTCATAATAATGGGTGAGATAATAGCTGAAATCAGAACGAGCAAGGTCGTCAGTTTGTGTCTTAATTTCGAGAAGAAGATCCAGAAGCCCTTTAACAACAATCTTATCTGCTTCAAATTTATAATCTACATTAGCGTTTTTTTCTTCCTGAATCGGTTTTTCCTTACACTGAACCTTTTTCAAATTTGTAAGAATAAAAACCGCATATTCCATAACAGATGCCAGATAAGATGCAATGCCATATATCTCATTCATTTTCCAGATTTTAAAATTTCGAGTCTTATAATGGCTCAAAAATTCAGAAATACTGTACGCATCAACTTTGCTATTTTCCAGTCGCTGTTTCATATTATATTTTTCAGCAGAATTCAGCGTCCGTTCCTGTGCAGAATATTTGAACTGATTTGCACCGTTCAAAGACTTTCTTTCATCAGGTGTAATGTCCTCGATATTTTTAAAATCTGTAATGTGTAAACTTTTTCCTTCTGCCAATATTCTTATAAGCTTTTCTCCCGCCATAGATTTCCTCCCAAAAAATCAATGTTTTTTTATCAAGGTTTAATGTCCAATTATACACCATACACCCGACAATGAGTGTCGAGTGTAATGAAATTTTCTGTAAATTTTGGAAATTTTATGTAATTTTGCAACAAATTTCTTTGAAAAGCTCTTAGCCTAAAGATTCATAAGAAATATAATGTTTAAAATGTGTTTTGATTCAGAAAAAAACGTGGAAAATTTGACTGATTCCGTTAAATATGATACACTATATATA
>JABUUX010000426.1 GCA_021442965.1 Treponema sp. | reverse complement strand
TTACTTCCAAATTCGGGCAGGGTTCAGTTCCCAAACACTGTCTGGTTTTACAAACTCCGGATTCCAGTTGTTTTTGGCATGAAGGTTGTCTGAAGTTTGCTGTAGGGCCACCTACATCGTGAATGTATCCCTTAAAGTCTGGGTGATTAGTTAGTTCTGTGGCTTCCCGAATTAAAGAATCATGACTTCGAGCCTGAATACGCCGCCCCTGATGAAATGTAATGGCACAAAAAGAACAGGCTCCGTAACAACCTCTAACACTTGTAAGCGAAAACAAAACTTCCGAAAGTGCCGGAACACCGGTTTTTCCATTTTCTGCCGGTTTGTCATACATCGGGTGCCATCGACGGATGTAAGGAAGTTCATGAACAGCATCGAGTTCTTCAGTAGATAGTGGAAGAGCCGGAGGATTTTGTACAACAAATCTAGTATCAGCCTGTTCTACAAGAATATCAGCATTTAAGGCATCTGTATTCTGCTCCTGAAGAACAAAACTTTCTGCAAATTTGATTTTACTTTCAGGGGAATTCAAAGAAATTTCTTCAAAACCAGGTAGAAGAATTGTTTTGTAAGAATGATTTACGTTATTTTTAGAAAGTCCGCAAACAACAGTAAGTTCGGTATCAGGACAGCCATCCTTTCCTTTAATAAGTATTTGTTCATTTTCAATTTTCAACTGAGTGTTTGACCCCCACCAGCAGGTACCCCGAACGTTTCGGATTTCTCTAACCGGGATTCCTGCATTCAAAAGATCAGCAATTTGAATAATAGAATGCTCACCCATACCGTACATGAGTAAATCAGCTTTTGAATCAAGAAGGATGGATTTTCTGATTTTGTTAGACCAATAGTCATAATGTGTTGTTCTGCGTAAACTGGCTTCAATTCCGCCTATAAGAACTGGAACACCCTTGTAGGCTTCTCTGATTTTAGAAACATAGGTGATTATGGCACGGTCAGGTCTGTGCCCTGCAACACCACCGTGAGCATAAGCGTCTTGAGAGCGGGGTTTATTATTTGCGGTATAGTTACTTACCATACTGTCCATTGCTCCAGCACTTACCAAAAAAGCAAGTCTGGGTTTTCCAAGGACTTTAAAACTTTCACAGGTGGTAAAATCAGGTTGAGGAATAATTCCAACTGTGTAGCCATGACTTTCCAGAAGGCGTCCAAGAAGGGCAGCTGCAAAAGAAGGATGATCAACGTAAGCATCTCCGGAAACAAAGACAAAATCTAGCTGATTAATGCCTCTGGCATCTAAATCTGCTTTAGAAACAGGTAAAAAGGTGAGCATAGGGGAATCATACCATATTAACGAAATTTTGGTGAATTTTTTTTGTTGTTTAAAAACTCTATGTTATAATAATTAATACTGAATTTATTATGCCATAATTAGGAGATTTAAAAAAATGACAGAAAATAAAGCAAAATATGAGTATGCTTCATCTAAAAGCAGAGCGACAGCAACAGTTCTTGCATGGACACTTGGATTGTTTGGAGCTCACAATTTTTACACAGGAAATAAAAAAACAGGCGGAACAAGACTTTTATTTACTTTTCTGGGTATTCTTCTTACAGTTTCAGGATTGATTACTTATTTGTATCTTAATGAAGTTGTTGTTGGTGGAGGAATGCTTTTCTTTGAAGGCTGTGCTCTATTAATTTATTCGTCAACAATGTCTGTGTTAGAAGCAGTAATGCACCATCTATCTTTAGTTTAGTAAATTTTGATTATAAATAATTATATATAATGTTGAATTTTGACTGA
>JABUUX010000295.1 GCA_021442965.1 Treponema sp. | reverse complement strand
ATAAGTAATATTTTTGTGGATGATTTACTTTCGAATGCAAGTGCGTCGTTTATGGTTCCTGTTGACGGAGAAGTAGATTTAACGGGCTTTACAATCGGGGCTCTGACACAGGAACGGCCGCAGATTGTAGCGACTACTCCGATGAATGCATCTTCTGGCAATGCGCTTTTGACAACTGTAAGGCTCACCTGTTCCAAGCCGATTGATTTGGAATCTCTTGGGGCGGTTTATGAAAACGGAAAATTAAAATCATTCGGAGAAAATTTTTATCTTCTTTCAGGAGACAAACCGCTCAAAGGTGAAAAACATACTGCTTGTTTTGGAAATATTTCTTTAGACGGTGACGGTACTGAAATTGTAATGGAACTAAAAAGCAAAGAAGACGTGCTTCCGAAATTCAAATTTATCTCGGTTTTTGTGGAAGGCGAGGTAAAAGATACAGACGGTATCCCTTTCTTTGACAGATATTCGTTTTATTTTAAGACAGGAGACGAAAAAGACAGTGAACCTCCGGTCATTTATATAAATGATGAAACAAGAAGTGTAAACGGCAGGATGATAACTGTACAAGACTGGCTTAAAAACGTGGAAAATTCCAAAAACCGCACTACAGATAAATTCAATCTGAACTTCAGAATTGAAGACAATTATTCAATCTCAAAATATAAAATTACAGAAACGCTATTTGTAAAATCTGACGGAACTCGCGTAAGCGGATATCAGGCTGACGGCAGTTATACAAGCGGTAGTGCGCACACCAAAACTGTTACTAAAAATGAAATCCATAATTCTGTAGTAACATATGATTCTGTGTGGAGTTTCAATGATAATGAACAAAATATTGAAGACGGTCTTTATGAAATCTGCATAGAAGCAGAAGATGAATTTGGTAAAACCTGCACAGAAAAATTTTATATAATACGCGATACTGCAAAAATAGAAACGGCAGATCTTTTTACTCTGAATCCTTCTGACGAAGTGAATATAAAAACTGTAGGCTATTCTACAGGTTATGTAGATTTTATAGGGAATTCAAAAAAGTCTGCAATGAAATTTTCTGTGGACAAAACAAAATTTCCAAAAACTGTGATTGCTGCAGCTGACGGAACAAGTGTATCAGACACAGGAACTGTGTCATTTATAAATTATGACAATGTAAAATATTATTATGCTGTAACAGAATCTGAAACCGTAAATGAAAGTGACTGGAAAGAAATTTCATATGATGAAACTCTGGAAATTGACTTTCTGCCGCTTTGCAACGGGAAAGACAAAACTTTTTATCTTCACAGAAAAATTTCGGATGATGTTGGACGAGATACGGAAGAGTATAAGATGTATACGGTAGATGTGACAGGTCCTGTCATAGGGGAGTGGACAAAATGGATTAAAGCTTATGAACATCCTGAAAGCCACAATATGATAGTTTTCAGAACAACAGTTGGTGGAACTAGCTCATTTGTTTTTCTTTCTGATACTACTGCACAACCTAGCAACAGCAGTTCTTATAAATTATTAATAGATGGAGAAGTAAAAAAACTTGCAAAAATAAAATCGACCTCAACTCTTTATTCGCTTCCTGCAATTGGTGAAAATGCGAAATGTAAAGTAAAATTTGTTTTTTGGGATAAAGTCGGTAACGAAAGCGAATTGGAGTTTGATTACTGGGGAGACGGACTGAAGTGGTTTGATGATGAATAGAAAGGCACGGTGGTGGTTTCGACGAGCGGTTACTGAGCCCGTCGAAGTGACCGAAGGCAATGGTGGTTTCG
>JABUUX010000195.1 GCA_021442965.1 Treponema sp. | reverse complement strand
TAAATTATATTGAAGCATCATCTGAAGAAGATATAAAAAAAATTAAAGCAGTAAAAATTTTCAGTGACGGTAGTGAATATGAAAGTCGAGTAGATTGGGATATTTCAGGCGTAGATTTTTCTAAGAAAGGTGAATATGAAATTACCGGCACTTTGGTACAGGAACATTTTGAGTTTCCGATTGCAGAAAACAGGGCTGATCCTTGTATTGGAAGTTACAAAGGAAAATACTACTTTATAGCAACTAATGATGCAGATAATAATCATACTTTATTCATTAGAGAAAGCGAAACAATATCAGGACTTGTAAAAGCCCCGGAGCACCTTCTTTTAGACAGTTCAACGTACAAAGGGATTGGGGGGCTTTTATGGGCTCCGGAATTTCATGAAATTGGAGGAAAATTTTGTATTCTTCATGCAGCAACTCCAGAACCTTTTTTTGAAGAAGAAAGTCATATAATGATTTTAAAAGATGGAGGTAATCCTGTAAATCGTGATGATTGGTATCCTCCAAAAAGAATAACGCTTTCTGATGGAAGTGATATCTGCGAAATGGGAAAAGAAATTACTCTGGATATGACTCATTTTGTTTGGGAAGGTTCTGATTATGTAATCTGGTCACAACGTCAATTTCTTCCAAAAGATTTAGGAGCATGGCTTTATATTGCAAAAATAAATCCAAATGAGCCTTGGAAACTTGCCTCAAAACCTGTTGTTTTAAGAAAACCTTTATATGGTTGGGAAAACAATCATACCTTTGTAGTAGAAGGTCCTTATGCTTTAGTTAATCAGGGGAAATTATACGTTACTTATTCTGGAGCCGCTGTTGATACAAGTTATGTTGTAGGTGTTCTTGGAATTGAAGCCGGAAAAAATATACTTGAGCCATCAAATTGGGAAGTTTCCAATTATCCTATTCTTACAAGCCGTAGTGTATCAGGTGAATATGGAACTGGGCATAATGCTTACTGTAAAGATAAAGACGGTAATATCTGGAACACTTATCATGCAAGAAATGGTGTAGATGCCCCTCGCTCTAGTGGAATTCGTCAGACTTTTTTTGATGTTGACGGACAGCCAGTTCTGGATGTAACAGAAAATATGTCATTAGATAATGACCTTTCAAAAGTTAAAATGAAAGTAATTGTAAAATAACAGGAAGAATCTTATTTATGGAATTTTTTCATGAAAACACAAAAACTCTGCATATAAATACAGAACCGAACAGAAATTATTTTATTCCTTTTGATACTAATCAGAATCCTTTTTTAAAAAGAGAAGATTCAAATCGCTTTTTTCTTTTAAATGGAGAATGGAGTTTTTCATATTACAATTCTTTCAGTGAGATTAAAGATAATCTTGAAAAATATATTACAAAAAAATTTAAAGATAAAATTTTAGTACCCGGAAACTGGCAGCTTCAGGGTTATGATCATCCTGATTATGTAAATACACGTTATCCAATTCCGTATGATCCACCATATGTTCCTGATGATAATCCTTGTGGAATATATAAACGTATATTTAATGTAAATATTAATAATCAAATGGAATATCTAATTGATTTTGAAGGCGTGGACAGTTGCTTTTATCTTTTCATAAACGATGAATTTACAGGTTACAGTCAGGTGGCCCATAATACAAGTGAGTTCAATATTTCAAAATTTTTACACAACGGAAAAAATACTATAACAGTAATTGTATTAAAGTGGTGTGATGGAACTTATCTTGAATGTCAGGATAAGTGGAGAATGAGTGGTATTTTTCGTGATGT
>JABUUX010000186.1 GCA_021442965.1 Treponema sp. | reverse complement strand
TTTTAATAAATGGGGATGGATTTTTGAATGTCTTTTATTTCTTATTTTTGATATTTTCAAAACTAAAGGTTTTTTAGGATTCGGATATGGAGTTATAGGATATACGCAATGGAAATATACTCCATTAATTCAAATATCTTCTTTTACAGGTGTATCTGGAGTATCTGCCTTAGTTATTTTTGCTTCAGGAGTAATTTATTTCTTTTTTGTAAATTTGGAATCATTCAAGAAGAAAAATATAATTAAAGCACCTTTTGTTTCACTTACGCTTTTTTGTGTTGTTTTATTTTTTTCCATTATTTTTAGTAATTCCTGTTATTCATTAGAAAAAAATACAAAATCAATAAAAATCTGTGCTGTCCAGCATAATGAAAATCCTTCTCTTGAGGGCTTTGACGCTTATGCGTCTAATGTACAGCGTCTTATAAAACTTTCTGACAGCGCACTTAAAATAGATTCTGATATTTCACTTGTTGTGTGGCCGGAAACAGCAGTTACTCCATCAATTATGTATCAGTATTCTTTTGGAACGGATGAAAGAAGAGTGAAACTTGTAAATGATATACTTGAGTTTATCGATTCCAAGGAAACTGGTTTTGTAATTGGTAATTTTCATAGAGAAAAGGATATTGTTCAAAATAATTTTATGGATTACAACGCAGCTTTGTATTTTTTACCCAAAAAAAATGTACTGCCTCCTAATCCGCAAAAGTATTATAAAGTTCATCTTGTACCGGTTTCAGAATATTTCCCTTTTGAAAATAATATTCCTTTAGGTGGGAAAAATCTTTGGACCCCGGGAAATGAATACAATGTATTTGAAAAAGACGGTTTTTATTTTTCTACACCAATTTGTTTTGAAGACACTTTTGGAGATACCGGTCGAAAAATGTTTTTGTCTGGGGCCAGATGTTTTATAAATTTAACAAATGATGCATGGTCTCATAGTATTGCTTGTCAGAATCAGCATCTTGCTATGGCTGTTTTCAGGTCTGTAGAAAATCGAATTCCTACTGTACGAAGTTCAGCTTCCGGGCAAACTTGTAAAATTAATGAAAAAGGTGTTGTAGAAAATCTTGCAGAACCATTCGAAGAAACTTTCATTATTGCAGAAATACCGGTTTACTCTGTGAATAAAGAGCCGACATTTTATACACTATATGGAGACTGGCTGGGAAATGTTTATGTCGTTCTTTCTGTTATTATGTTGATAATAGGAATTATAAAAGGTATAATAAAAATATGTCAGAGCAGGTAAATAAAACCAGAAGAAATATTACTGTTTTTGGGGAAGAAACAGAATTTGACGGATTTCTGGAATTTAAAGATCGTCTTGTAATTACTGGGAAATTTAAAGGAAAAATTGATTCACCTTCTGGAGATCTTGAAATAGCAAAAAATGCTGTTTGTGAAGTTGAATCCTTAAAAGTAAATTCAATTGTTGTAAATGGTACTGTCAGCGGTTCTATGGAAGCTTTGGAAAGAGTTGAAATTTGTAATGGCAGCAAAGTTTCCAGTGATATTACGACTGCACGGCTTAGAATTGCAAACAATGTTGATTATTCCGGACAGATTTCAATGCTTGAAACCGAACCGGAAACAGATCTTTTTAGTGTAGCTTCTGGTGAGTTTAAGCAGGCAATGATTTTAAAATCTGACAGGGTAAAATAATATTCTGACAAAAAGAGCTTTTTTGTCAGAATAATTGACAAAAATAGAAAAAAAATAGATAATAAAAATACATTTTTCGTATAAGTCTTAAATCTTTTTTAGGA
>JABUUX010000264.1 GCA_021442965.1 Treponema sp. | reverse complement strand
ATATTAAAAGTGAATATATAAATAATATCAGAAATTTGTAGAATGTAAAATATGAAAAGAGATTTAATTAATTTAATTCCAGTTATTTTTATTTTAATGACTGGATTTTTCGGATGCAGTTCCAAAAAATCTTCAGAGGTACTTCATGTGTATTCTATTATTCATGAAGAGGAAACAGAAGCTTTGTGTAATCTTTTTACCGAAAAAACAGGCATTAAAGTAGAATACCTTCGTGCTTCTACAGGAGAACTTGTAAATAGAATTATTACAGAAAAAAACAATCCTCAAGCAGATGTTCTTTTGGGTGGGGCTTCCAGTTATCATATTCAGGCTTCTAAAGAAGGAGCACTGGAAACTTATGTTTCGCCTGTTTCTAAAGATTTTCCAGAATATGCCAAAAGTGCTGATGATACATGGACTGGGTTTTGTGTTTTGACTTTAGGAATTGGAGTAAATAAATCCAGGTTTAAAGAAAAATTTCCAGATTTAGATTTTCCAAAATCGTGGGAAGATCTTTTAAATCCATCTTTTACTGATGAAATAGTAATGACAAATCCAGCAGCATCCTCTACTGCTTATCTTTTTGTTCAGAACCAACTTCAACGTTTGGGTTGGGATGCAGGATGGGAATATCTTTCTGCCTTGTCACAACTTGCAGGTCAGTTTCCTGATTCTGGAAGTGCACCACCTAAACTTGTTGGAACTGGTGAGTATGCAATCGGGATTGCTTATCTTCATGCTTTGGCTAAATATAATTCACAAGGGTTTGATATACATCTTGTTGCTCCTAAAGATTCTGTGGGAGATGTCGATTGTGTTTCTATTATGAAGAATGCAAAAAATCCTGAAGCTGCAAAAAAATTTGTCGATTTTATTCTTTCTGCTGAAGCTGAAACTTTAATGTCTTCAATTGATTTTACTATTCCTGTAAACCTTAATGCGTCATCACCAGAAGGTAGTATTCCTGTTTCGGAAATAAGTTTAATTGATTACGATTCTAAAAAAGCAGCGGAAGAAAAAGATGCTGTAATAAAAAAATGGAAAGAACTTGTAAAATAATAAAGTACAGACCTCTAACTTCTTTTTTATGGTTTTTGTCTGTAACTGTACTTGTGGTATTTATTTTGTTTCCTCTTTTGTGTATTTTTACAAAAATACAACCACAAGATGTTATTGCAGTTTTCAGTTCAGGTCTTTTTAAACAGACTATTTTAAATACATTTATAGAATGTATTCTTTCAACAACGCTTTCTGTTTTTACAGGCTATGTTTATGCCTACGCAATTGTTTTTGCCCGTATACCATTTAAAAAGTTTTTTGCGTCTCTACCAGTTCTTCATCTTGTAACACCTCCTTTTGTTGGAGGGCTTTCTTTTATTCTGCTTTTAGGACGACAGGGACTAATTACAAAAACAATTCTTCATCTGGATGTTTCCCTTTATGGATTACCCGGTCTTTTGATTGCACAGACTCTTTGTTTTTTTCCTCTTGCATACCTTATGTGTAAAGAAAGTTTTGAGTCTTTGAATAAAAATCTTGTGGACAGTGCTGTAAGTCTTGGTGCTTCTAAAATAAAAATTTTTACTAAAGTGATTTTTCCTTTGACGTTTCCGGCTCTTGCTTCAAGTTTTCTTTTTATAGCGGTATCTGTATTAAGTGACTTTGGAAATCCTATGATAGTTGGCGGAAGATTCCGTGTTCTTGCCGTTGAAATTTATACTCAGTTAACCGGATGGACGAATGCAGGAACCAGTTCTGTTTTGGGTCTAATTCTACTTC
>JABUUX010000433.1 GCA_021442965.1 Treponema sp. | reverse complement strand
CCATCCTCTGAAGTCTGTTCATCAGGAATAGCATTCAATGTTAGAAGTCTTTTCATTTCCAAAACTTTCTGTTCACTGATTCCAAGTGTAAGAGCTATTTTCTTGTTTCGTTTAGATTCGTCTAATATTCCAAAGCCTTCAAAAACACGGTCCTGATCCTTTACCTTGTTCATTAAAGAAAGAGCATCTCTTGAAATTTCCTGTCCACCGCTTTTCTTCTTAAAAGCATCTTCTTCTTTAAGACTGGCAAGCATCTTATGAATTGAATTACAAACATACCTAGAAAATAATACTCCCTTCTGTTTTGAAGAAGAGTTTTCGTACTTTGAAAGACATTCGTTTATTTTTTCAATTATTTCAAAAGAATATGTTTCTGTCTTATATGAAATGTCATCATATTTAATCTGAGGGTTAAAATATATTTTACAAATTGAAATAACGAGTTCATCACGAACACGTTTTATTTCAACTTCAACATTTGTTTTCCCGTTGAGTTCAATTAAACTTTGATAGGAGTCATTTATTTTTTGAAATACTGAATCCAGATTCTTTTGTTTCATCAGAAATTAATCCTCAAATAATGCGTTTACTGTTTTTACTGCATTTTCCGCACTCGAAGACTGAATTGTATTTGTAAAGGTATCCAAAAGATAAAGCGGAGTAATGTCATATATTTTTTCAGAGCCGGGAACAATTTGATTCCCTCTGAACTCCACCTTTGAATAAACTATATTGCCGATTGAACAATCGTAGAATTTTTCCGCAAATCTTAACACACTGAACACAAGAAATGCCAGGGGTTTTGGCCCATAAGTAAGGTCGCAATAAATTTCTGCTCCTTCTTCCAGTTCCCGAATCAATGTCTTAAACATATTCTGGAAATTTGTTTTTGATTCATCAAACGGACTTGGAATAACTTCTTTTGAAATAGAAGCTCCGACTTTGTTGAACTCATTCAATTCATCAATGAAATTCTTTGCATTTTCGGTTCCTGCATTTTCTCCGCCTTTTGTTTCAAGAAGAATAACTTTTACCTCATCTTCTTTTTTCAAACTATGTGCAACAGCGGGATTAACTGCAAAAAATATCGGCTGCTCGACTTCTATAAGTGCATTACCATCAACTGGATAATGCCGTTTTTCCATTCCGCCTTTAAGCGGTAAAGTTGCGATTATAATTTTTTTCATTTCTATCTCCAATCCCTATGCTACGTTATACTCAAACATACCTGAACGTGTTTTGTACAAATCGTAGAGCGGGTCAACGTTATATACATTTCTCAACGAATGTTTTTTAGATGATTTCTTGTTGCTTTGTTTCTCCAAATAATCATCAATGAGAAGCTGAGCCTCAATCTCATCCCAATATTCATACTGTTCCTGTATACTTTCACAGGTAAAATATGGATTTCTTCTTGCATCTTCTTTTCCCAGTTTATATGTTTCATAATCAATTTCAGCCACATTAAGAATGGCATCTTTTCGATCATGCTTTACACGAGGCATCTCCCTGGCAACCTTTGCAGCTTCGCGTCCGTTTTCAGCCTTAATAAAAAGGTCTCCAGGATAATAATAGCTTTTCCCAACATGTCCGCATTTTGCTGTTACTTTGTAATACTTCATATCAAACTCCTTATCAGTTACTTACATAATTTAATAAGCACCACTGATTTAAAAAGTTGACAGAAAATTAAAACAATATTCAATATTGGTTGATTCTAATATTATACCACGAAATCTCTAATTTTGGAGATTTTATTTATAAAATCTCCCGTTCACCTCGGAGA